>NZ_JANSIY010000029.1:0-25239 GCF_047462295.1 Synechococcus sp. H60.3
TCAAAGTGGCATCTCCCAGTGCAGCTCGACGTAGGTATAGCCCTCCGGGGTGTGGGTGCGATGCCAGGATCCCTTGGGCAGGTAGCGGGCAATGGTATTCATGGCCTTGCTGCCATAGCCGCCACCGGGGCTGGGGGCGTATTCTACGCCGTCATTGATGACCGACAAGCAGCAGTGGCGCTCCTTTTGCACCAACGACACCTTGACGAAGGAGGCGTTGCCCTTGGGAGGTTGCACATGGGCGATGACATTGCCGATGGCCTCTCGCAAAAAGCGCAAGATATCCTCCCGTTGGTCAAACCACTCGCTAGTATTGGGCTCCTCCAGAGGTTGCAGATGGCGCTCCACAGGCAAGGTCAGGCTGCCCGTCCGAATCAGCTCGTCCAGATAGGTGTCAATGCCCCGGTGCAAGCCCTCCCGCAAGCTAGGGGAAATGCGCAGCTTGGTGGCCAGGGTGCGCACATCGTTAAGCTGCTCGCGAATGCCTCGCCCGATCCTTTCCAGTTGTTCCAGCAGACGATCGTAAATGGCAGGATCGGGATCCTTACCCTGCTGCTGTTGCCATTGCAAGCTTTCCAGCTCGTCCATCACCACCTTCAGCTCCTGCAGCTCACGATCGTGAATGTCGGTGGCAATGCGGTAGAGCAGCTTGCGGGCTTGGTCGATGGCGGCCTCCTGCTCGGCCCGGCGCAGACGCTCCAGTTCCTGTTGTTGGGCCAAGAGCCGCTCCTGGTTCTCCAGGATTACCAAGGTCAGAAGCAGGCTCACCCCCGCTAGGCCGACAGCCAAAGCCGGCAAGGTCAGTGGCCAAATCCAACGCCACAGCAAAAATTGGGTTACGGCCCACCCCTCATAAGCGGTCAGCCCCGCCACCGGCCAGAGGAGAAACCGCTGTTGTTTCCAGTCCCGGCAATTCTGTCGCGGGGAGGGGCGATAGAGCACCAAGCTCAGGCTCGTTCCCGCACCCAGCAGGAAGACAACCCCCGCCGCTAGCCCTGCCGGCAGGGATCGGTACACCTCTCCGGTGAGCAGGCTCGAGAGGATTTGCGCTTGCAGCTCGACTGCCGCAATCTGGGATCCATCCACCGTCCGCACCGGGAAGGTCTCCGGGTACCCCCCCACAAAGCCCACTAGGACGATTTTGTCTCGTAGTTGGTCGGCAACTTTGGGGTCGAGGGGAGGGATCCCTTCTTGGCCGCGGCAGGCTTGGCCGGGGCTGAGCGTTGGGGAGCCGGATCCCGTCTGGGAGATCACCGGCGGACAGATCTGCTCGATGGGAATGATGGGGATGCTGTGCTGGGATCCAAGGGGGTTGAATTGAACTGGCTGCAAACCCCGTTCGCGCAACCAGCGGCTGGCCCGCTCCGGGTCGTACTTGGCAAAAGCCAAGGCCTCCGCCGAGGCAAACATCTGCTCCTTCTGGCTGTCGCGGCGTAGGTAAAGCCCCCGCAACTGGGCCTGGCGCAGGATTCCAGCCCCGTCCAGGCGGTGTTGCACCACTCCCTGGACATGTTCCGGTGCCACTAAGTACTCCAGCCGCAGGGAGGAAAAGGGCAAAAAGTGGTTGTAGATGTTGATCTCAGAACGGCCAAAGCTCTCACTGCTGCGGGTAGCCAAGACCACGCGATCTGGGTAGCGCTGGATAACCTGACGCAGGGGAGCATCCAGGTCCTCGTTACCCAGATTCTGCGGCACCACAAAGCTACTGGGCAGGTTTAACACCACCACCCTGGCTTTGGCCTCTTCCAGTAGGCGCAAGGTCAGGCCAGCGTAGTTAGCCCGTTCCAGGAGAAAGTCAACATTGTGCTGGCCATCACCATTTTTTCCCTGCCCATCGCTGCGGCCATCGATGCCGATGATCACCACCTCCGGGGAAGGCTGCTGAGGGCCGCGCCAAGCGTAGAGCCATTCCTGGGCGTCGCTCTCCAGCCGCAGCAACAAAGGGTGCTGGGCAGAAAGGTTGAGCAAGGTGGCCCACCCCAGGCCCCAAGCTAAGGCCCAGCCCAGTCGCCGCCGAGAGGGAGACAGTTGCTTTTGAGGATCACGCCCTTGGCCAGCGAGAAGGGGAGCAGCGAGATTCGGCATAGGGGGCTGTTGAGGCCAACAAGTTGAAGAGTGCCTCCTCTGCCATCTTGGCCGCCGACAACGGCCGGCGAGAGGATCCCTTGCCCACCCAGTTGCTGGGGAAAGACCGCAACTTCAGGGGTGATGGTTGCGCACCCGTGCCGCCTCCTCGGGACTAATGCCGAGACGGGTGAGGTTAACGCGGCCCTTGTGGTCGATGCTGCGCACCTTGACCACCACCTCATCCTCCACAGCCACCTCATCTTCTACCCGGGTGACGCGGTACTCCGCCAGTTGCGAGATGTGGATCATGCCCTCTTTGCCGGGCAAGAACTCCACAAAGGCGCCGATGGGGATGATGCGGGTCACCTTGCCCAGGTACACCTGCCCCTCTTCTACCCGCCGCACTAGGTTTTCGATCATCGCCCGCGCCGCTTCTGCCTGGCCGCCTACCGAGGAGGATACGGTGATCGTGCCATCGTCGCTGATGTCCACCTTGGCTCCTGTCGCTTCCGTGATGCTACGCACCATTTTGCCGCCAGGGCCGATGATCTTGCCGATATCTTCCGGATCCACCTTGAACGTGAGCAGACGGGGAGCCGTTTTGGCCAACTGGGGTCGAGGTGCTGGGAGAACCTCCAGCATCTTGTCGAGGATATAGTCACGCCCGGCCTTAGCCTGCAGGATGGCTTTCTCCACCACATCCACGGTGATGCCGGTAATTTTCATGTCCATCTGCAAAGCGGTGATCCCGGCCCGCGTGCCGGCCACCTTGAAGTCCATATCCCCCAAAAAGTCCTCGATGCCCTGGATGTCGGTGAGGATGCGCACCTCGTCCCCTTCCTTAATTAGGCCCATGGCTACACCGCTGACCGGCGCTTTGATCGGCACCCCGGCATCCATCAAGGACAGAGTAGAGCCACAGACGGATCCCATCGAGGTGGAGCCATTGGAGGAGAGCACCTCCGACACCACCCGCACCACGTAGGGAAACTCCTCTTCCTTGGGCAGCACCGGCACCAAGGCCCGCTCCGCCAGCGCCCCATGTCCAATTTCCCGCCGTCCTGGCGAGCGTGAGGGCCGCACCTCTCCCACGGAAAAGCCGGGGAAGTTGTAGTGGTGCATGTAGCGCTTTTCGTCCACCGGGTGCAGATCGTCCAACTCCTGGGCATCGCCAGGGGTACCTAGGGTGGTGATGGAAAGAATTTGGGTGAGGCCGCGGTTGAACAGAGCGCTGCCGTGTACCCGCGGGATCAAGCCTACCCGGCAAGAGACTGGCCGCACCTCGTCTAGCTTGCGCCCATCTACCCGCACCCCCTCCTGCAAGATCTGCTGGCGCATCAGCTTTTTGGTCAAAGCCTTGAACTGGTTGTCCAATTCCTTAGGATTTTCCAGGAGGTAGAGCCGCAAGGGATCCCCCTCTGGCCGTTCCTGGATCTGGGCCTCCAGATTGGCCTTGATCGCCTCCAGTTGTTGCTCGCGGCTGGTCTTGTCTAGGAACTGCCTAAGGATGGAGCGAATGCTCTCCTGGGCGTGTTCCGCCACAAAGGCAATCAGCTCCTCGTTTTGGGGGGGCGGGGGCAGCTCCACAGGGGTGATGTTGAGATCGGCAAAAACTTGCTGTTGGGCCTTGAGCAGCTCTTGAACGGCCTCGAAACCGAACTCAATGGCCTCGACCACGTCCTTTTCCGGCAGTTGGTTGGCGCCGGCCTCCACCATGATCACGCCGTCAGCACAGCCAGCCACCACCAAATCCAGATCGCCGGCCTCGATTTCGGCATAGGTGGGGTTGAGGATGAACTCATCTTTAACCAAGCCAACCCGCACCGCCGCCACCGGGCCGTTGAAGGGGATGCGAGCACCATGGATGGCCAGCGAGGCCCCCAAAATACACAACACATCGGGCGGCACCTTGTCGTCCACCGAGAGGGTAGTGGCCACGATTTGCACATCGTCCCGCAGCCATTCTGGGAACAAAGGCCGCAGGGGCCGGTCTATAAGACGAGAGATCAGGGTGGCCCGCTCCGGTGGCCGACCTTCCCGCCGCAAGTAGCCTCCTGGGATCCGCCCGGCAGCGTAGAGCCGCTCCTCATAGTCCACCAGCAAAGGCAAGAAATCGACACCGGCCCGGCCGGGTTGTCGCGTAGCCGTAACCAAGACCGAAGTTTCCCCAGAAGTTAACCAGACTCCGCAACCTGCCTGGGGAGCCATCAACCCAATATTGATGTCAATTTCCCGCCCGTAAAAGGAAATCGACCGAGTATATTCTGCCATGTAACGCTTCGCCTTCTTTTTTTCTTGCCGCTATCGTAGCATTCTCTTTTTGCTTTGTTCTTTGGTGGTAGAGAGTTGGGGCGTCGCCAAAAACTGTTTTTCTGGCTCTGGCCAGGGATCCGCAGCAAGGCCAGGGTATAGGCCAGATGCTCGCTCGAAGCCAACCTAAGGGGCGCCTGTGCTGATGCTAGAGCCGCTGACCCCTGCCCAAATCAGGGCCTACTTGGATTGCATTGGCTACGTCGGCCCCACCCTGCGCCAGATCCACCTGGCCCACCTGACGAGAGAGAATACGAACACCTGCTGACCTGAGCCTTCGGGATCCGCCTTCCCACAACCTCTTCCGCCCCCGAGAGAAAGATGGCAAGACCTACAGCCACTCCGACAGAAGCCCGCCAGCTCTCTTCCAAACCCGATCCCAAACTCCATCCAGCAGTGCCAGAATAAGATGTCAAAATAAAAAGCGCTGTTTCGTTGTCCGAAAAGATTATGGATGCTGCGGCGGTTTCCACATTTGATGGCCAAGCTCTGGATCACGTGCTCATTTTCGACACCACCCTGCGCGACGGGGAGCAGTGTCCCGGCGCCACGCTGAACACCGAAGAGAAGCTGGCCATCGCCCGGCAACTGGCCCGGCTGGGGGTCGATATCATTGAAGCTGGGTTTGCCTATGCCAGCCCCGGGGACTTCGAGGCGGTGCAGAAGGTGGCCGAGCAGGTGGGCACCCCCGACGGCCCTGTCATTTGCAGCCTGGCCCGCGCCCTCAAGGCCGACATCGAAGCGGCAGCCGAAGCTCTTAAACCCGCCGCCAAGCCCCGTATCCACACCTTTATCTCCACCTCGGACATTCACCTCAAGTACCAGTTGCGCAAGACCCGCGCCGAAGTGCTGCAAATTGCCGAAGAGATGGTGGCCTACGCCAAGTCCTTCGTGGACGATGTGGAGTTCTCCATGATGGACGCCACCCGTTCCGATCCGGAGTTTCTCTACCAGGTGATCGAGGCAGCCATTCGGGCCGGCGCCAAAACCATCAACATCCCGGACACCGTCGGCTATGTCATGCCTGAGGAGTTCGGCCAACTGATCAAGGGCATCCGCGAGAACGTGCCCAACATCAAGCAGGCCATTATCTCGGTTCACGGCCACGACGACCTGGGAGTCTCAGTAGCCAACTTTCTGGAGGCGATCAAGCAGGGGGCACGGCAAGTGGAAGTGACCATCAACGGCATCGGCGAGCGGGCCGGCAACGCGGCGCTGGAAGAGTTGGTGATGGCCCTGCACGTGCGCCGCAGTTACTTCAACCCCTACTTTGGCCTGCCGGTGGACTCGGAAAAACCCCTCACCCACATCAAAACCCAGGAGATCTACCGCACCTCCCGCCTGGTCTCCAACCTCACCGGCATGTTGGTGCAGCCCAACAAGGCCATTGTCGGTGCCAACGCCTTTGCCCACGAATCGGGCATCCACCAGGACGGCATGCTCAAAAACCGCCAGACCTACGAGATTATGGACGCCCAGACCATCGGCTTGCAATCGAGCACGCTGGTGCTGGGCAAACACTCGGGCCGCAACGCCTTCCGTACCCGCCTCCGGGAGTTGGGCTTCGAGCTCTCAGAGCAGGATTTGAACAAAGCCTTCCTGCGCTTCAAAGAGCTGGCGGACAAGAAGAAAGAGATCACCGACCTGGATCTGGAGGCAATCGTCAACGACGAGACCCGCCCGGTACCCGATCTCTACCGCCTGGAGCACGTGCAAGTGGTGTGCGGCAACCACGAGGCTCCCACCGCCACCGTGCGCCTGATCACCCCTGAGGGTGAAGAGCGGGTGGACGCCGCCGTGGGCACAGGTCCGGTGGACGCGGTGTACAAAGCCATCAACCGCATCGTCAACATCCCCAATAAGTTAATCGAGTTTTCCGTCCAGTCGGTTACCGCCGGCATCGACGCCATGGGGGAAGTCACCATTCGCCTGCGCCACGAGGATCGCGTCTTCTCTGGCCACGCCGCCAATACAGACATCATCGTTGCCTCAGCCCAAGCCTATATGAACGCCCTCAATAAGCTTTACGCCGCTCTGCACGCGGCCCGCTCGACGGCTGAGCAACGGCAGGCTGCCACCCAGAAGATCTGATGGGCTGCCGCCAGGAGTGCTCCTCTAGGAGCGGGCTGCAGGGATCCCTTCCGCAAACACCCGCCTGATTACTTCCTCGATCGGCGGGTCTGTTACCGTCAAGTCCAGCACCTCCAGATCCGCCAGGAGCTGGGCGACCGTCTGGGTGAGGTGTTCCCGCCGCACCCACAGCCGCACCTCACAGCTGCTGCCGGGATCCCCCTCGCTGCGCAGCTCTCCATAGACTTGCAATTGGGCGAGGGGGCAGGGGCGAGCCAATTCCAGCTTCACCTCGCGATAGGGGGCAAAGCGCTGCCGCAGCTCCTCGAGGCCGCCATCGTAAATGAGTTGCCCGGCGCTGATCACCAGCACCCGTTCACAGAGCGCCGTAATGTCGGCCATGTAGTGGCTGGTCAACAAGACTGTTGCCCCGTAGCGGCGGTTGTAGTCCCGCAGAAATTGCCGCACGGCGGCCTGAGCGTTAACATCCAACCCCAAGGTCGGCTCATCCAAAAACAAGATCTGCGGGCGGTGGATCAGGGCCGCCAGCAGTTCCGCCTTCATCCGCTCCCCCAGAGAAAGCTTGCGCACTGGCTGCTTCAGCTTGCCCTGCAGGTCGAGCAGCTCCGCCAACTCCCCCACTCGCTCGCGAAACTCCTTTTCCGGGATCTCATAAACGGCAGCGTTAATCCGCAGAGAATCTATGGCCGGCAGATCCCAGATAAGCTGTTGCTTCTGGCCCATCACCAGGGTGATCTGCCGCAAAAAAGCTGGCTCCCGCCGGTAGGGCATATGGCCGACCACCTGCAGCGTGCCCCCGGAAGGGTAGATGAGACCCGCCAGCATCTTGAGGGTAGTGGTCTTGCCTGCCCCGTTCGGCCCCAAAAAACCCACCACCTCCCCCGGCTGAATCTGGAAGCTCATGGATTGCACCGCTGCGATGTAGTGATAGGTACGGCGAAAAAAGTGGCGCAACGTACCGACCACCCCCGCTTCCTTAATGGCTACCGGGTAAACCTTGCTCAGGTCGCGAGCCACGATGATCGGCTCAAGTCGGATTGGCACGTCAGACGACATAGCTCCTCCCCCCCCTAAAACAATCAGATCCGCTAGCCCAACTTCAAGGGCAAACCTCCTGAGGCTGGGCATGTCGGATCTGGCTGGGGGTATTCTCAGTATGGAGGAGAAACAGCAAACAGGCAGGGGAACTACAGCAGTCCTACGTCTATCCCAGGCTTGCCGGCAACCAGCTCCACCTTCAGGATACGGCCACCCGACTTTTGGATACGCTGTTGCTCCCGAAACCAGTTGTCGTAGGGCACCAGCTTCGTGAAGTAGGTATTTTGCAGCTCCCGCTGGGTGCGAATGCGGGTTTGGCTGGGCACACAGGCCGTGATCTTAAACAGGCGCATGATAAAGGATCCCTGTTGACAGCAAAGTAACTGACTTGACCAGCAAAACAGGCGACTCACCTCAGAAAGCTCGCGTACCCCAGTTAGCACACCAGATCCCTGCGGCAAATCGCCTGTCATGCTCGTTAGACAATGAACCTCACGCCAAGGCAATGACGCTGGCAGTTAGCTCAGGCCAGAGCAGATGTAGTCGAAGTACACACCCATTTCCTTGCCGGCTTCAGGCCCCACCAGGGCAGCGGTTACTTCTTTCATGGCTTGAATGGCCTGAATGGTGGCCCCAATCGGCACTCCCAGCGAGTTATAGGTCTCTTTGAGGCCGTTGAGCACCCGCTCGTCGAGGATGGAGGGATCCCCAGCCAACATGGCGTAGGTAGCGTAGCGCAGGTAGTAGTCCATGTCGCGGATGCAAGCGGCATAGCGACGGGTGGTGTACATGTTACCACCGGGACGGGTGAGGTCGGAGTAGAGCAACGCCTTGGCCGCCGCATCTTTAACAATGGTGGAGGCGTTGGCCGCGATTGTAGCAGCCGCTCGCACCCGCAGCTCGCCCGTGGCGAAGAAAGCCTTCAACTTGTCCATGGCCGAGCTGTCGAGATACTTGCCTTGGACGTCGTAGCTATTGATCACAGCAGTAATCGCGTCTTGCATGATGAGCTTCCTAAATCCAAATCGGTGAACGTTAAACAGTTGCGCGGTTAGAACAATGTAGGGATTAGCTCATTGCCCCCACCACAAAGTCAAAGTAGTAACCAGCCTCAGCCGCGTCCTCAGGAGACAACAGGCCCATGGCCACCTGCTTCATTTGGCGAATGCTCTCGGCCACCGCCGGAATAGGCGTGCCCAGAGAGTTGTACATCTCCCGCACCCCCACCAAGCCAATCTCCTCAATCGGGGTGACATCGCCGGCAACGATCCCGTAGGTGATCAGGCGCAGGTAGTAGTCCATGTCCCGCAGGCAAGTTGCCGTCATCTCCTCTCCGTAAGCATTGCCACCTGGGGAGACGATGTCAGGACGCTTCTGGAAGAGTTGATCGGCAGCTTGTTTGACGATGCGCTCGCGAGACTCAGTCAAGACTTGAGCGATGCGCAGCCGCTTCTCGCCGGAGGTAACAAAGGACTTGATCCGATCCAGCTCCCCCGGGCTGAGGTAGCGGGCCTCTGCATCCGCATTCACAATCGATTTCGTGACAACACTCATGGACATCCATCCTCAAGTCAATTTTTTAAAGAGTATGACGAGCATACCCGCAAGCTATTTTCCGACATGCTTGCCGTCTGCCATCTCAGATCTTCACACTTCTTAAAATGCCTCCCAGGAAAGGAGCGCTCCCTTCCCGTCAACTCCTGCAGCGGCTGTCCGGCAAGGGGGACGTTTGTCAATAAGCGTAAAACAGTCCCTGCTGGGCCAGCTGGAATAGCCCCAGGTGGCCGCAGAGCAACCCACCCCTGCTTAGCTTTGCGGAGTGGGCAATAGCTTGAGGGCGGGCAGTGTGGCAAGGGATGGCGATCGGCGCTAGGGAGTTAAAGTTAAGTTGCGCTTTTCAGGTGTCGCTAGGGCAGATAGGGCTGAAAGTCCTGAGTGACCGTCAGGGTCAAGTTGGCGTTGGGATCGATCACCGCCACCTCCGGCGCCGTCACATTGCCGATCACGGCCCCCGCTGCCGCTCCACCTAGCACCTTCTCCGTCGAGATCACCCGGTCGCCGAACAGGCCGCCCAAGATCGCCCCTGCCGCCGCCCCGATCAGGGCATCCTGCACAACTGCCTCTGCAGAAGTGTGGCGGGGATCCTTGCGCAGCGGGATTACCTGGCTTTGGGCGTAGAGAGGATAGGATTGGCCGTTGAAGATCAAGGCCCGCGAGACAAACTGGGTGCCGCCGCTCACCGGCTGGAATTGGCCTTCTAGGATAGCTCCCGCCGGCACGACCATGTTGCCGTAGATATCCCGCAGGGGAGTCTCCAGGCTAAGGCTGACGGCGCGGGTTTCGCCAGGGGCAATCAAGAGGGCTTCCGGAGAGCGATGCACGGCTTGGATGAGATCCCCAGAGCGCAACAGCAAGGTGGTTTGCAGTTGAAAGGGCTGGCTTGGCTCATCAGGGGGAAGGGGGTTCACCGGGCGCCATCCCTGGCCGGGGGGCGGTGGCGGCAAGGGATCCCTTTGCGCCAAAACCGGGGTGGCTGCCGGTAGCCAGAGAAAACCGGCGAGTAGAGGAGCCAACAGACGACGGGCTGGGTTGGTCATGGTCTTACCCCCGATCTACCACTTCTACGTTAGCTGTAAGCCGGCCAAAGCTGGGGACAACAGCCCTGTCTGGCCTTCTATCCCCATCAAAGCCAGTTGGATATAGGGTGGCTACTCCAGGCAAGCAGATTCCGCTGCTCTTCAACCCAGATGGAAGTACGGAAAAGCGCCGCGGCTGCCGCCTTGGGATCCCTGCTGTCCATGCTAGATTAGGCCCTAGGTTTCGCAGGGGGCCAAGGTATTTCTGCGCTCCCAGCTCTTCTCTTCCTTGACTCAGGTAGCTATGAAGCGCAGCACATCCATGCCGGGCCAACCTTCTCCCAGTTCAGAAGCTTCTGCTCAACCTGCCCGTTTGCATCAGCAGGACGGAGTTCGTTCCTTTTTTGAGCCTTTGGCCGTTCTTAAGTCTCTTCTCTCGCCGCTGCTGCTGGTGCTCTTGGGCATTGGGCTAGGAGCAGCTCTCATGGGAAGCAACGGAGTATCTGCGCAAACGACGGCAACCCCGCCCCAACTGAACCTGAATTTTATCGCCGAGGTGGCGCAAAAGGTAGGGCCGGCGGTGGTGCGCATCGACTCCGAGCGGACGGTGCGTGTTCCGGGCGCTTTTCCAGAGGAGTTCTTTAGCGATCCCTTCTTCCGGGATTTCTTTGGCCAAGCGATCCCTTCCATCCCCCGCCAACGGCGGCAACAGGGCACTGGCTCCGGCTTTATCATCAGCCCGGACGGCCAGATCATCACCAACGCCCATGTGGTCGAGGGATCCGACAAGGTGACGGTGACGCTCAAGGATACCCGCAGCTTTGACGGCAAAGTAATTGGCACCGATCCGGTGACGGACATTGCGGTGGTGAAGATCGAGGCCCAGAACCTGCCGACGGTGAAGCTGGGCCGCTCCGAACTTCTGGAGCCGGGCCAGTGGGCCATTGCCATCGGCAACCCCCTGGGGCTGGACAACACCGTAACCGCTGGGATCATCAGCGCTTTGGGCCGCTCCAGCGGCGAGATCCGCGTGCCCGACAAGCGGGTGTCTTTTATCCAGACGGATGCGGCCATCAACCCCGGCAACTCAGGCGGCCCCCTGCTCAATGCTCAAGGGGAGGTGATCGGGGTGAACACGGCTATCATCCAAGGGGCGCAAGGGCTGGGCTTTGCCATTCCCATCGAGACAGCCCAGCGGGTGGCCAACCAGTTGATCGCCCGCGGCAAGGTGGATCACCCCTACCTGGGCATCCGTATGCTCACCCTCACCCCCGACCTGAAGGAACGTCTCAACCAGGATCCCAACAGCCGCATTTTCGTGACGGTGGATCAGGGGGTGCTCATCGGCGAGGTGATCCAGGGATCCCCGGCAGAGCGGGCGGGCCTGCGCGCCGGAGACATCATTCTTGCCATCAATGGCCGCGCCGTCACCACCGCCGACCAAGTGCAACAGGAGGTGGAGCGCACCGAGGTGGGCAGCACCCTGGAGCTGGAGATCGAGCGAGCTGGGCGGCGGCAGAAGATCCGGGCCGTCACCGGATCGTTCCCGGCCCCCGGCAGAGGCTAATGGGATGGGGTTGAGGCTCTGGGGCGGGGCAATGCCGGTAGTGCCGCTGTCGCTCTTGCAGTTACGGATCGGGGACAATAATGGTTTAATGGTGGCTTAGCAGTCGCAACTTCCTGGCCCAGGCCGGAACACTCTCGGCAGGGCCGCTTGTCTCGAGTTGGGGATCCCTTTTGCCATGCTCAAAACCACTCGTCGCCTGGCTCTGCTGGCCCTCTCGGGGCTGGCCGCCCTTGTTCTTGCCCCTCAAGCGGGCCTTGCCAAACCGATTGTGGTCGGCTCTAAGGACTTCACCGAGCAGTTTATTCTGGGGGAAATGTACGCCTTGGCTCTGGAGGCGGCGGGGTTGGCGGTGGAGCGCAAGCTCAACCTGGGGGGAACGCCGGTGGCCCATGCCGGCCTGCTGAGCGGCGAGATCGATCTCTACCCGGAGTACACCGGCACCGGCCTGCTGACGGTGCTCAAGCTGCCCAGCAGCAGCGACCCGGCCCAGGTATACGCGACGGTGGCCCGCGAGTACGAGCGCCAGTTCCAACTGGTTTGGCTGGATCCGGCCCCCATGAACAACACCCAGGCCCTGGCCATGACCCGCGCCAGAGCGGCGGAGCTGGGCATCACTACCCTCTCAGACATGGTGGCCAGAGCAGGCGAGCTGGTGATGATCGGGCCGCCGGAGTTTCAAGCCCGCGAAGACGGCCTGCCGGGACTGCGAGCGGTCTACGGCAACTTTCGCCTCAAAGCCTACAAGGCGGTGGATCCCGGCCTGCGCTACCAGGGCTTGGTCAATGGGGAGGCGGATGTGGCGGTGGCCTTTGGCACTGACGGGGAAATTGCCGCCTTTGACCTGGTGGTGCTCAAGGACGACAAGCAGCTTTTCCCCCCTTACCAGGTGGCGCCGGTGGTGCGCAAAGATACCCTGGAGGCCAACCCCGGCATCGCCACTGCTTTGAACGCCCTTGCTCCGTTGCTGACGGACGAGGTGATGCAGCGGCTGAACTACGAGGTGAGCGGCAAGCGCAAGGAGCCGGCAGAGGTGGCGAGATCCTTCTTGGTGGAGGCCGGTATTTTGAAGGAATAGCCGTTGCCCGAGGCCCCGGCGTGAGCACCCTTGAATTCGAGCGGGTATCGCTGCGCTTCCCCCACAGTTCCCGTCCGGCTGTGGAGGAGTGCAGTTTTTCTGTGGCCTCAGGGCAGTTGGTGGTCATCCTCGGCCCTTCCGGCTGCGGCAAAACCACCCTTCTGAAGATGGTGAACCGGCTGCTGGAGCCCACCCAAGGACAGATTCGCCTGGATGGGCAGGATATCCGCCACTTTCCGGTGACGGCGCTGCGCCAGCGCATCGGCTATGTCATCCAGCAGGTGGGGTTGTTTCCCCACATGACGGTGGCCCAGAATGTGGCGGTGGTGCCGCGACTTTTGGGCTGGCCAAGGGAGCGCATCCGCGAGCGAGTGGACGAGCTGCTCAGCTTGGTCAACTTGCCCCCCCAAGAATACCGACGTCGCTACCCGGCTCAACTCTCAGGCGGCCAACAGCAGCGGGTGGGGCTGGCGCGGGCGCTGGCCGGGGATCCGGATCTGCTGCTGATGGACGAACCCTTTGGGGCCCTCGACGCCATCACCCGTAGCAAGCTACAAGATGAGATCCTGCGCCTGCAGCGGCAACTGAGAAAGACCATCCTCTTCGTCTCCCACGACGTGGAAGAGGCGCTGCGCCTGGCAGATCGCATCTTGGTGATGCAGCAGGGGCGGGTAGTGCAGTTCGATACTCCCTTTCGACTGCTCACCCAGCCGGCCACCCCCTTTGTCAGAGAGCTATTGGGGGCAGACGACATGGTGCGGCAACTGAGCGTGCTGCGGGTGGAAACGGCGATGGAGCGGATCCCGCACAACCACCAGATCCAGGAGGGGGCGGTGGTAAAGCCCCACGAAACCCTACGGCGGGCCTTGTCGCTGCTGCTGCGCACGGGGGCGGCGGCTCTCACGGTGTGGGAAGACGGGCGGGCTATCGGCATCGTTACCCTGGATCACATCCGCCATCTGGCCATGCTGGAGGGGGGATCCGCATGAGCTACCTTCTCCGCCATCCCGGCTTGGTGTGGCAGCTTACCCAAGAGCACCTAGCAATGGTGGCGACGGCCTTGGGGATTGCGCTGGTGCTGGCGCTGCCGTTGGCTTTGCTGGTTCACCACGTGCGCTGGCTAGCCCTACCGCTGATGGGGATCCTCAGCATCCTGTACACGGTGCCCAGCCTGGCTCTAATCATTTTGCTGATCCCTTGGTTCGGGCTCAATGCCCGCTCGGTGGTGGTGGCGATGGTGCTCTACTCGCAGGTGATCTTGGTGCGCCACCTGTACGTGGGTTTGCAATCAGTGGAGCCGGCTCTTCTGGAGGCAGCCAAGGGTCTGGGGATGAACCTCTGGCAGCGGTGGTGGCAGGTGCAGCTACCCCTGATGCTGCCGGTTGCCCTGGCCGGCTTGCGGCTGGCGGCAATTGTGGCCATTGCCATTGCCACAGTGGGGGCCAAGTTTGGGGCAGGGGGGCTGGGCACCCTGCTTTTTGAGGGCATTGCCCAGGCCGGTCGCTACGACAAAATCTGGGCTGGATCTCTAGCGGTGGGATCCCTGGCCTTGCTGGTGAACACGGCTCTGCTGGGGCTGGAGTGGGCGGCTCGCCGCGGCTGAGGGGATAGGCTTTCATCAGGTCTATCTTCGTTTCTGTGGGACGACGCTGGGTGTAGCATGGCTGAGCAACCAAGGACTCCGTCTCCCTGGCGCGAGCGGGTGAGGGATTGGCCATCCCGCAGCGATGTGGAGCTGATGGAAGCGCTCACGGCAGGGCATTCTGTTGCCCTGGCTGTACTCTACGATCGCTATGCCGGCTTGATCTGTGGGCTGGCCCTTAAGATCCTGGGCCATGCGGCCGAGGCGGAAGATCTGACTCAGGCGGTGTTTGTCGAACTGTGGCACAAGCCCGACTATGATCCGCGGCAGGGATCCGTGAGCAGTTTTTTGTGTGCGTTGACCCGTTCGCGAGCCATTGAGCGTCTGCGCTCCCAGGATAGCCATCAACGTTTTTTGAAACACTGGCAACCCCTGCTCGCCGCCGATGGCAGTGCTCCGATCCCTTTTGAGCAGCTCTCCCTCGAGGAGCGACGGCAAGCGGTGCAGGAGGCCCTCAGCCAACTGCCGGAAAGCCAACGGCAGGTTCTCGAGCTGCTCTACTACCAGGGGTTGAGCCAGGCGGACATTGCCCAACACTGGGGGATCCCGCTGGAGGCGGTTAAAGCCCGCACTCGCCAGGCCCTCTGCAAGTTGCGGGAATCGCTCTCCTTGGAGTTAAGTTCTGGGTCTGAAGCCGCCTCGCCCCCTTCATCAGAAGCACAGGAAGAACTGGCCGGCTATCTGCTGGGGGACTTGTCTCCTGAACAGGCAAGCGCCCTGGAGGCACGCCTAACCCAAGACCCGCGGTTGCTGGCAGAGTTGCAGGCCCTGCAAGAAACCCTGCATCTGCTGCCCTATGGGTTGCCAGGGGTGATTCCGCCGGCCAGCTTGCGGGGCAAGGTGATGGCAGAGGCGGGCATTGAGGAGGCGCTGACCCCTCTTCAGCCGGCACTGTCCTCTCTGGGGTTCGGTCGCCTCACGGCTGAGTGGCGCTGGGTAGGGGGCTTGGCAGCAGGGGCCTTGGCTTTGCTGGTTTTCGACAACTGGCGACTGCGACAGGCGCTGCAACTGGCCCGGCTAGAATCGGTGCAGACATTGTCCCATCTCTTACAACAGCCGGGATCCCGTCTGGTGAACTTGCAGGGAGAGGTGGGGTCGGCCAACCTGCTGTTGCGCCCAGGAGAGTGGCAGGAGGTGGTCTTGGCGGCAAGGGATCTGCCCCAACCGGCCCCTGGAGAGCGTTACCACCTCTGGCTCAAGCTGGACGACGGCGAGATCCTCCACTGCGGCACCTTTCAGGTGGATGCCCAGGGATCCGCACTTGTGGCCTTGCGCCCGCCACACCCGCTGCCAGAGGGCGCCCGCCCCCAAGAGGTGCTGGTTACGGCCCAAGCCGCTGCCGTCCCTCGCCAACCCCAGGGTGAGGTTCTCTTGAAAGCCAAGGTGTCTTGGGAAAAGTGAAAGGGAAGATGCGGGGATTGGCTTTGTCGGTGGGGTTGGCCCTGGCCCTGCTGGCTCTGTGGTGGACGGATCCCACCCCAACCCCCCTGAGCCGATACACCACTTCCTTGCAGGAGCGCACTCCCTCGCAGCTCCACAACATTCGCCAGGCTGCCCAAAGCCTGGATGGGGTTTACATTCGGCCAAGGGCAGTTTTTTCTTTCAACCAGGTGGTAGGGCCGCGCACCCTCGAGCGGGGCTATCTGCCTGCGCCGGTATTCATGGTGGCCGAAACCCTGGATTCGGTTGGGGGCGGGATCTGTCAAGTCTCCTCCAGCCTATACAACGCTGCTCTGCTGGCGGGGCTGGAGGTGGTGGAAAGGCACCCCCATTACCGCCCCGTGGAGTCGGTACCCCCCGGCCTGGATGCCACCGTTTGGTACGGCTTGGCCGACCTCAAGCTGCGCAACCCCTTCCCTTGGCCGGTGCGCCTGCGCCTTCAGATCCGCGGCCAAAATCTCATCGTGTCGGTGCTGGGACGGGGATCCCGCCACGCCCTCCAGATCCCCCCCATTCACGTGGAGCAGCAGCGGCTGGATCCCCAGCATTTGCAGGTGAGCGTCTATCGCGGCAACAAGCTCCTCTCCCAGGATCGCTATGTTGCTCCCTAGCCGCCAAGCCCCTCTTGGCCAAGTCCGCTGCGTCTCCTCGGAGGCCGCATCCTAAGCTGCTTCTTCAACCGGTTTGAGACGCTGGCCAGGCGCTCTGCACTGCTGGTGACCCCCTCACCCCCAGCCCCTCTCCCAAAGGAAGAGGGGGGTCTAAGGAGCGAGGGGAGAAGCCGTTTGGATCATCTTGCAACCACCAGCACTCCCATCATGCCACCGGCTAGGGGGTAAAACTTGGCAGTAGAAAATCCTGCCTGCAAGGCCATTTGCCGCTGCTCTTCGCCAGAGGGGAAGCCGTCCAAACTGGGATCGAGGTAGGCATATTCAGATCCCAGTCCCAGGGTTTGGGCCTGGGCAACGACCTGGGTGTTCAGGTACCAGCGCTGAAAGTGAGCAAGAAACGGGATCCCTGTGGGGCGATGAAAGTCCAAAATAGCGGCGCGACAGCCGGGCTTGAGCACCCGGCAAATCTCTCGCAACGCCTGCGGGATATCGGTTACGTTGCGCAGGCCATAGCCCATTGTAACGGCATCAAAACTGTCGTCGGAAAAAGGCAAGGCCAGGGCGTCTCCCAACACCCACTCGAGGAAGTAGCCGGGAAAAAGACGGGAGCGCCGCCGAGCAATATCCAGCATGGCCGGGGAGAAATCCAGGCCGACCACATGTCCCCTTCGTCCCACCCGGCGGGCCAGTTGTAGCGCCAGGTCGCCAGTGCCGCAGCAGAGATCCAACACGTGCCCGCCAGGGCCGGCGCGCGACCAGCGCACAGCCATGCGCTTCCAAACCTGATGCAGGCCCAGGCTCAGGGTTTGGTTGAGGGCATCGTAGTGGGGGGCAATGCGGTCGAAGAGCTCCCGAATCTGCTCAGGGCGCTCAAAGGCTGGGCTGGGCACCGCTTCTCAACTCCGCTTTGCATCGATCGTACCAGCAGTCTCCAGACAGGGCTATTGCGGCACCGGGATCCCGCTCACGCCGACTCGGTGGCGGCGGCTGGGATAATCGGCCAGGCTCAAGGACAAAGACCGGGATCCGGCCAAGCTGGAGGCGGGGATGCGGACAGTTCCCTGGAAGACTTGGCTGTTGGGAGGCAGCTCCCCGGGCAAGCCCTGGGTGAGGGCGTTGATTGACCGTCCGGTGTCGTCAGTAACGTTCAGGAAGCTGTAGAGAAAGCGCACCGTCTCTGCCGAATTGTTCTGCATCGCCACGTTCAAAACCACTTGCCCTCCCTCGCGGCGAACTGAGAGCACCTGCATGGCAACCTGCCCGCTGGCAGCCACTTGCCGAGGTGGGGGAGGTGGTGTAAGTGCTGGTGGCGGCGAGGGGCGCAGCAGTTGGGGAGAGGGAGAAGCAGGCCGCAGGGTGGGGGATGGGGCTACCGCCAACTCAGGAGATAAGGGGGGGTGGGCGTCGGAGTGGGTCTGGCTACGGGAACGGGTGTAGGGGTGAAGAGAGGGGTAGGGGTGGGGGGTGGGCGCAGGCTTGCTTCCGCTGCTGCAATCACCTCGGCCTCGTTCAACAGGGGCACAGTGCGGGGATCGCGAACGCCACGGGAGGAGGAAGCATTGCCAGCTTCGGTAACAGGAGAGGAGACCCCCGACAGGGCGCGCTGGCCGAAGAGGTAGCCCAAACAGGCACTCAACACAGCTGTAAAGAAAAATGCGCTCAGCCAAAACAGCGCTCCCAAGAATGTGGAGGTGAACTCTTGCGCTGGCCTGACCGATCTCCGCAAAGGATGCTCACTCCTGCGACGGACTTGCTCTACCCATGATACGAAAGCGACGAGGAGCTAGGGATGCTCCGCTGGCCCAGAATCTTGGTGTTCTTGCTGCTGGGCGCGGAGAGCGGCGCTATCGAGGTTGGGCAGCCGTTCCCCCAACCACCAGCCTGGATCTTCCCAGCTCAGGGATCCCAGCCACTTGGCAGCGCGATCCGCCAAGATCAGTCCTAACAAAACAGGAGCGGTGGTGATCCCCAGCGCCAGGCTTAGCCAAAGGGGCGGAGAGGCTTGCGAGGTGGCTGAAGAAGTATTTTGGGCAGGGGAAGATGCCGGTTTAAGATCCATCATGTCTGCATTCTGAATCGGGACTTGTCGACCTACCCCTAGTTGAATCGATCCTCATCCTAACTCCAACCTTACGGAGCTAGAAGCTTTTGCTTAAACTCAGCTAGTGCTGCCAGAGTTTCTTGATCCAGGGGTCGACAAAGAAGAGGTGCTGCTTGACGTATTGCTTCAAGAGGCCAATCCCACCAAGCAAGCTGGCTGAGCTGTTCGATTACCTCGGGTGAGAAGCGGTAGCGAACTACTTTGGCGGGCACACCGGCAACAATTGCATAGGGCGGGACATCCCTTGTCACCACTGCAGCCATTCCAACAACTGCTCCGTTTCCAATCGTCACTCCTGAGCGAATCATGGCGCCATGGCCGATCCAAACATCGTGTCCAACCAGAATATCTCCGCGAGTCAAAGGGTGACCTTCCAAGACGCGCAGCTCACTCCAGCACTCGGGTAGGTGAGTGAAAGGATAGGTAGTAGCCCAGTCAGTGTGGTGCTCGTAGCCTGCAAAAAAATGTACCCCTTGTGCAATTGAGCTACAGCGGCCAATCTTTACCTGCGAAGGTTCTCCCATCCCATAAACGAAGAACTCACATCCATAGCTGAGAGAGCCAATATTAACCAAGGGAAACGGCTCTAAGCCTCTATAGGCAAAGTATGTTTTCTCCTCTAGTTGTGGGCTGTGTTGAATGCGGATAGGCATAGAACCTCAGTTCCCTGGATTGGGGCTTGCCAAGGTAAAACGTAAGCCTAAGTAGAGTGTGCCCCAACTCCGCGCAGGAGTCTTTAAGTCTTACATTTCGAATCAAGCTGGAGGCAGTAGAGACTACCCAATACTGAGCTAATCTAACGATTGACTTCCATCCCAATGCCTAATGTCGCTTGTACTTATCTGTGGCCCTGCCCGCTGCGGCAAAAGTCGGCTGGCGGAGAACCTGGCGGCTGCTTCCGGCCTGCCGGTCATCTATCTGGCCACCGGGCCCAAACCCGACCCTGAGGCCGACCCGGAGTGGGCGGAACGGGTTCAGCAGCACCGGCAACGGCGTCCTCCCACCTGGCAAACCTGGGAAACCGGGCCAGACCTGGGCTCCGAACTGCAGAAGCTGCCGCAGCCCTGTTGTGCCCTGGTGGATTCGCTGGGGGGCTGGGTGGCGCAGGGCCTGGAGTGTTCCCCTGAGGAGTGGGATCCCTTGGCGCAATCTTTCTTGACAGCGTTGCACAGCTGCCGAGGAAAGGTGATCCTGGTCTCAGAAGAGGTGGGCTGGGGGGTGGTACCTGCCTATCCGCTGGGGCGGCGGTTTCGGGATCGGATGGGAGAGCTCACCCAAAAGCTGGCTCCTCTGGCCGACCAGGTGTTTTTGGTAACCGCAGGCTTTGCCCTCGATCTCACCCAGCTGGGGATCCCGGTGGCAGGGGTGAATAGCCCAGAGCTGAGATAAGCTGCAATGGGTTAATGGTATCCGCGGATAGGGTTTCTCCCTTGCGGAAGCCCTCGCCTGGATCGAGACTGGGTTAAAGCGATTGCTTGTCGTCGTGCCGATTACCTTCTACCTGCCTGCCAAAGCCATTCAAACCCTGGATTTAACGCCGGGCCATGAGTTGGTGAAAACCTTGATGGCGGATCCCGTTCGCGCCGCTCAGCAGGTGCAATGTTCCATTGATTGGCCGCGCAGCCCCGACGATCCGCGCGAGCTCTCGGAGATCCCGGAAGTGCGCCTGTGGTTTATCCGCTGGGATACGGTTTACCCCTGGATGCCCTACTTTCTTGACTGGCGCAGCGGTGAGCTGGCTCGCTACGCTGCCATGCTGGTGCCCCACCAATTCAACCCCCGCGAAGGGATCGTCTATAACCCCGAAGCACTGGAGATCTTCGTCTATCAGAAGATTTTCGTGCTGATGCGCTGGTTTAAGCAGCAGAAACTGGGATCCGTCTCGATGCTGCGGGACATGGCCTTAGTGTTTGGCTTCGAGGTGCAACCCGAGTTTCTGAACCTCTGGGAAGCCGAGACCGGAGAGCCATGAGAGTAATGGTAGCCGACACCTGGCCTGGAATCCCGGCAGCAGCGGCAGTGGCAGAAGCCTGGCAAGAGGCGGTAGAACGTCCCTGGGGGCTGCTCCGCGTGGATCCCAGCCCTTCTGAAGCACAGCTCAAGGCCCTCTGGCAACAGATTGCTGCCTGGGAAGGGGAAAGGGATCCCCTGCTGGTGGTGCCCGGCACCCTAGCTGATCCGATAGGGCCCGGCCAAACCTGGGCCGACCTAGCTGCTGCCTGGGGGTTCAAGGTACTTCTGACGCTGCCCCAGGAAGCGGCCCTTAGCCAGGGAGCTGCTTTTGCGGCCTTGCTTCACCAAGCCAAGACTCACTGCCTGGGATGGGTGTTGCTGGAATCCGCATCCGGCTCCTCCCTAGAAGAACCCCTCTTGGTCTGGCAGTTGCAGGCCCAGCTGGGGATCCCTGTCCTGGGCAGGAAGACGGCGGCAGGGCAAATTTCTTGGAGAGCAGAGATGTGGGATTTGCTTTCAGCAAGGCTCAGCTCCAGCCTGTGGGTACCCCTTGCTTGAGGTTCTCCCCTACCTTTTTCTTTGATAGGTGCCCATCAGTTGGGCCTGGGCGAGGATGTGGCCTGTCATGGCCCGTAGCAAGGCCTCTTTGGTGGCCCCTGGTGCTAAGGCCAGTCGCCTGTCCAGGGCGTAGAGGGTGAAGAAGTAGCGGTGGGTGCCGCTGGGAGGGCAAGGGCCGCCATAGCTATTGCGTCCCCAACTGTTTTGCCCGTGGACGGCCCCCTGGGGCAGGTCGCTGTCGGAGCGGATCCCTTCTGGCAGACTCGTGACACTGGCGGGCAAGTTGTAGACCACCCAGTGGACAAAGGTGCCTCTGGGCGCGTCAGGATCATCCATGATTAGGGCAAAGCTTTGGGTTCCTACAGGTGCCCCCGACCAAGTCAAGGGGGGAGAAAGGTCTTCTCCTTCACACGTGTAGCGGGAGGGGATGGGTTCTGAGGGGGCAAAAGCGGAGCTAGTGAGCTGCAAAGTTGTCGGCGTTGGCGTCGGTGTTGGCATAGAACCAGAGCTTCTGGAAACTTCAGCAGATGGCGAAAGATTCCAGGACGGAGAGGGTGGGATTCGAACCCACGGTGGCTTGCGCCACGGCAGTTTTCAAGACTGCTTCCTTAAACCACTCGGACACCTCTCCACCTTAACCCCGGCCGGGATCCGCCGTCTCTACTATCTTAGGCTGTGCCCTTGCCGGTTGTGCAGCTAACCGCTTGTGGGGAAGGACAGGGATCCGCTATAACCCACCTGAGGGATCCCTGGCTACGGATGAGAGGAGACTTTTGCCCAGCTCAGGTGCAACTTCTGGCTTGGCTAATGCTAGCCTTGCTGGCTGCCTGTCGCCCTTTGCCAGAGCCACCTCCTTCCGAAGCTGCCCCGCTGGATCCGGTGCTGCGCCACGTTGGCGAAGATGGCACCCATTTTGCGGCTTCCGTGGGCGATACCCGCGCCCTTCCTCCCCACTTCCCGCCGCAGTTGCAGTTGCCCGAAGCCGCCGTCCTCTCTTCCGGGCAAATCTGGGATCAGGAGGGGGGGCTGACCTCCTTGCTCTTGCAGACCTCTCAGCCTCTGGAGGAGATTGCCGCCTACTACCGCCGTACCCTCTGGGGCCGGGGCTGGGATCTCCTCTCGGATCTGGAACAGGCCAACGGCATCCGCACCCTTGTGTTTGAGTCTCCCCCCCACCCTGAACAGTCCCTGCACCAGGCAGTCATTCAGGTGGGATCCCCCCGCCGCGGGCCGGATCAGGTGGAGTACCGCGATATCTTGATTTTGCTGAGTACCGTTGCCCCTGTCGGCAAAGCGCAGCCTGCTGCTGCAGCCTTTCCTTGAAGCATGCCCGTCTATACCCAAGCAATTGAAATTGCCGCTGACGTGGCGCGGGTGGAGCGCTGTCTCATTGACCCGGAGCTGATGCGGCGCTGGCTTAACCCGCTTTTGGGTTGCGAAGCGCTGGGATCCCCTACGGGGCAACTGGGCAGCCGCTACCGCTTTTTCCTGCGCCTGCCTCTCATTTCCCCCAGCCTGGACTGCGTGATTACCGAGCGGGCCGAGGGTCTGGTGCAGTGGCAGTTTGAGGGGTTTTTTCAGGGCACTGACCGCTGGGAGTGCCGCCCCCAAGCGTCGGGAACGCTGTTGGTGAACCGCTTTGAGTTTTCCATCCCCAACCCCTGGGTGGCGGCGGGGTTTTACCTGGTGGCAGCAGAGCTAACCCGGCACGACATGCGGGCACAACTGCGACGGCTAAAGGCAGTGGCCGAGGCTTTGGGTTAGGCTGGTGGCAGGTAGTAAAGAAACGTAAAAAATGGCAATGACCAGCAACAGCGGCCTGTTCAACCGTCGCTTTTTCGACAACTTCATCCCCCAGCCGGCCAACAGCCCTCTGCAGATTGGCGAGCTGGCCCCCGACTTTGAGCTGCCCAATGTACACGGGGATCCCGTGCGCCTGTCGGACTACCGCGGCCACCAGCCGGTGGTTCTGGCTTTTACCCGCATTTTCACGGAAAAACTCTTCTGCCCCTTCTGCTACCCCCACATCCAGGAGCTGAAGGCCCGCTACGAGGAGATCCGGTCTTTGGGAGCAGAGCTGCTGATGATTACCAGCACCGACCCGGTGCAAAGCCAACAGATCCAAGCCGACCTGCAACTGCCCTACCCGCTGTTGGTGGATCCGGAGTGCAAGACCTTTCGGCTCTACGGTGTCGGCCAAGCGATGGGGGCGCCCCTGCCGGGCCAGTTCATTGTGGATCGCGAGGGGAGGCTGCGCTATAAGCACCTCTTCTCCTTTGTCGAGCCCAACGCCAGCACCGACGAAGTGCTGCGGGTCTTGCGGGAGGGGCTAGCCAGCGGCTGGGACGGAACCCGCCGGGTGGCTCCCGTGCCCTTTTTCTAGGCTGTCTCTAGGCAATTTCGGCAGAGGAGGGAAAAGGGGTGGTCTTTGCGCGGCTGGCTCAGAACAGCGCCCGGCAGGCGGAGATCCTGGAAGTAGTCCTGCGCCACGGCTGGGACTACATGCGGCGCTTGCTCTCCTTGGGCAAGGCGGAAGAGCCGCAACTGCCGCCGCCGATGGTGCTGCGCAACATCCTGGTGGATCTGGGGCCGGTTTATGTGAAGCTGGGCCAGTTGCTGAGCACCCGCCCCGATCTGTTGCCGCGGGAGTACATCGAGGCCCTCAGCACGCTGCAGAGCAATGTGCCCCCCGTGCCCTGGAAGGCGGTGGAGATCCTGCTGCGCCAGCAGTTGCAAAAGCCGCTGGAGCAGATATTCAGCAGCCTGGACACAGAAGCGGTGGCAGCGGGATCCATTGCCCAAGTCCATCGCGCCCGCCTGCTCAGCGGCGAAGCGGTGGCTCTCAAGATCCAGCGGCCGGGTTTGGAGGCAATAGTAGAGCGGGATACAAAGCTCATCCGCAGCATTGCTGAGCTGGTGGCGCAAACGGAGTTCGGTAGGCTAACAGACGTGGTGGCCTTGGCCAATGAGTTTTGCCGGGCGCTGCAGGCGGAGCTGGACTTTACCCAGGAAGCCCGCCACACGGAGCAACTGCGGCAACACCTGCAGGCCAGCCGTTGGTTTGACCCAGCGCAGTTGGTGGTGCCGCGCGTCTACTGGGCGCTCACTACCCCCAAGGTGCTGACGCTGGAGTGGATCGAGGGAAAGCCCCTGCTGGAGGCGGATCGCAGTGACGCCGACCCGCAGCAGATTGCCCGCCTGCTCACCCGCGCCTTTTTCCAGCAGATCTGCCTCGACGGCTATTTCCACGCCGATCCCCACCCCGGCAACCTCTTCTACCTGGGATCCGGTCGCGTGGCCCTCTTGGACTGCGGCATGATTGGGCGGCTGGATCCCCGCACGCAGCAGATTGTGCTGGAGCTGATTTTGGCCATCGTCAGCCTGGATGCCCAGCGCTGTGCCGAGCTCACGCTGGAACTGGCCCTGCCGGAAAGTCCCAGAGGCAGCCCGCGGGATCCCGCCGTCAGCCTGGCCCAACTGCAGAGGGAATACGAGCGCCTCTTGCGCCAGTACTACACCCTGAGCGTTGCCGAGCTGGATTTTAGCGAGCTCTTTTCCGAGATCCTGCAGGCGGCGCGGCGCAACCAGATCCGCATCCCCGGCAACCTGGGGCTGTGCGCCAAGGCCCTGGCCAACCTGGAAGGGATCGCCCGCCAGCTCACTCCAGACTACAATCTGCCGGAGCAAATTCGCCCCCTGATGGCCGATGTGTTTCGGCAGCAGTTGCTGGGGGATGCCCCCCTGCCCTCGCTGCTGCGCACAGCCCTGGATCTCAAAAACCTCTCGCTGCAGTCGCCGCGGCAACTGGAAGTGCTGCTTAGCCGCATCACCTCCGAGACCCAGCGCTGGAACCTGACGGTGCAGGAGCTGGAAGGCCTCCGCACCAGCCTGGACCAGTCGGCCAACCGCCTCTCCTACAGCATCCTGGTTGGATCCCTGATTATTGGCGCTGCCATCATCTCGGCGCAAACCCAGCGCTTCCAGGTCTTTTGGCTAAGCGAGCTGCTCTTTGGCGCCGCCAGCCTGCTGGGGCTGTGGCTCATCCTCAGCATCCTGCGCTCCGGTCGCCTGCGGGGCTAATCCCCTACGCATCTCGTGTTGGCAAAGCAACACAAAAACGGTAGCAGCGGCTTTGCGAGCGCCTCGCCAAATCCCGCAAAGGCCGATTCTTTCGTTGACCCGCTCGATGCCTTGCCCCACAAGGCTTTCA
>NZ_JANSIY010000030.1:0-24420 GCF_047462295.1 Synechococcus sp. H60.3
CCGTATGGAGGCGTGGGCTGCGCCTGATGTGTATAAGCGCCAGGGGGGGCTGTTTTTGCTGCCGCCACTGCTGGCTGTGCCACTGGCGGTGAAGCTCCCTTGGCCGGTGCGGCTGGCCCACCTGGCGCTGGGGATGGGGGTGACGCTGCTCTTGTGCTGGCCCTGGTATGGAGCCAATTGGCTGTTTGTCTTCAGCAACGGCTGGGCCTATGCCGAGACTGCCCATTACTACGTCACCTGCCCAGCGGGATCCCTCTGCTGGTGGACGGCCTACCTTCGCGTTTTGCCCCTGCAGATGAGCCCTTTTTTGTGCCCCTTGCCGCTGCTTTCGCTCTGGGGATCCCCAAGCCGGCGGGAGACTCTCCTCTGGGGCCTCTACGGCTCGGGCTACTTGCTCTACACCCTGGTAGCCATTAAGGATGTGCGCTTTACGCTGCCGCTGTTGCCCCTGCTGGCCATCCTATCAGCGGGTGGGCTGGACAAGGTCTGGCGGTGGCTGGGGGCGCGCTGGGGGCAAAGGGCACTGCGGCAGGGAGTTGGCCTGAGCCTAGCCTTGGGATCCCTGGCCCTGCTCAACCTGGGGCAGCCCCTCACCCCTGGCGTGGCCCCTCTCTGGAAGGGGATCCAAATGCGCTGGCAGGGGCAGCACCCCCAACAGGAGCTGACGCGGTGGATTGGATCCCTGGTGCAGCCAGGTTTGACCACCACCCTGGGCGTTCTTCCCAACACTGAGCTGATTTCGTCCGAGACGCTCAGCTACCTGGCCGCTCTGCAGCGCTGGCCAATCACCTTCCGCGGTGCCGGGCAAACCCCTTGGCCGGAGCTGGAGCTGGCGCTCCTGGATGGGTTTGTGGATGCGCCAGGGGAGCAGGGAATTGTCGGCCCCTACGGTCCAGCTAAGGAGCAAATTCGGCAACTCCTAGACAAGAGTCCGGACTGGCAGCAAGAGCATTTTGAACTACAAGCGGTGGGCCGGCTGTACACCTACTTCCCCACCCCGCCCAGGGTTGTGCTGCAAGAGGTGCCTGCTCCAGTAGAGGAAGTGGAGCTGCTGCAGCTCAAGGTCTTCCCAGAGGAAGGGATCCCGGCCTGGCGGCTGCGCTGGCAGGGCCCGGCCCAGGACTTGGCCCAAACGCTAGTCTGGGCGCGGTTGGAAAATCCCCAGGAGCAGATCTTGGCGGAGCAGGCCTGGGTGGTGGGTCAGAACCGCCTGCAACCCCGCACCAGGAGCAATTGGCAGGTAGAGGAAATCTTGACCTTGCCCCTCTGGCCAGAGTCTGCCGGAGAAGAAGGAATCCTCCACCTGGAGTGGCAACCCCCCAAAGGAATGCGCCGGTCGCTAAGACAGCACTGGCGTGGGTCTCCCGGTAGGGAAAAGGGATCCCTTATCCCGCCAGGAGATCTCCTCTTTCCCCTGCGACAGGCAGCTAGGGCGGCTGCGGCTGGGGATCTGGAGGCGCTCTCCCTCTACCTCAACGCCTGGACAACTTTGCAGTATGCCACTTTCGCAACCGACCCGGATCGCATCCTGACACGCCAGCTTCTGGAGGGAGAACAGCAACAGGCTGCTGACCAAGGCCAAATCGAGCGCCAAATTCAAAGCCACTACGAACTGGGCCTAATGGAGGTGGCGCTGCTGCAGCCAGAAGCAGCCCAGCAGCATTTTCAGCGGATTGTCGAGCTGGATCCCGAAGACGATTGGGCACGGGCCTATTTGGCATTTTTACAGGTCTTTTTTACCCATGATATTCGGAGCCTCCAGGGGTTGAAACAAGAGCTGGCGGCTGCAGTCTATCCCCTTTGCCAGAAAGCCAATCTGGATTGGGATTTGAGTTGGCTCTGTGCAGCTCTTTAGGAGGAAGATCCAGATCCATTTGAGAAACTTGAGAAAGCAGGAAATCGGCAAAAGCTTTGGCTACCACCGAGAGGCGCTTGGAGCGCAAATAGACCAAATGCCAAAATCCACGGATGGGAAACTCTTCCACATCCAAAATGGCCAAATGGTGTTGCCAATCCCCCAGAGCCAACACATGCTGAGACAAAACCGAAATGCCCAGCCCGCCAATGATGCCCTGGCGAATGGCTTCGCTACTGCCTATCTCCATGCGGATGTTGAGCTTGAGGTTATGTTTGTCGAAGAGCCGCTCCACTGCCATGCGGGTGCCGGAGCCGGGCTCGCGGGCCAAGAAGGGCTCTTGAGCAATACGGGCCAGGGGGATCCGCTTCTGGCCCACCAAAGGATGGTGAATAGGAGCCATCACCACCAAGGGATTTTCCAGAAAGGGTTGCGCCACTACATCCAAATCTTCCGGCGGCATCCCCATTACATAGAGATCATCCATGTTGTTGCTTAGCCCCTCCAGAACCTGCTGCCGGTTCAGCACCTTGAGGGATACATCGATGCCGGGGTACTGCTGACAAAATAGCCCCAGCAGGCGAGGAATAAAGTACTTAGCAGTGGTGACAACCCCAATGCTCAGCCGTCCCTGTTTTAACCCCTTTAGGTCGGCGAGGGTCATCTCAAATTGGTTCAACTGCTCAAAGATTTTTTGGCAAGTCTGGTACAAAGCTTGCCCCGCCTCTGTGAGATAGAGCCGCTTGCCCACCTGTTCAAACAGCGGCAACCCCACCGATTTGCTCAATTGCTTGATCTGCATGGAAATCGTGGGCTGGGTCAGGTAAAGCTCCTCAGCGGCACGGGTGAAGCTGAGATGACGGGCAGCAACCTCGAAGATTTGTAACTGGTGCAGCGTAATGGCCTTCATGGAGAATCAAGGAGCACTAAAGATTTACTCTTAAATCATAAACCTCAATCTATGACCCTTGGTGAGATTTCCCTGAGGCTATGACCCTTGGCGAGATTTCCCTGAGGGCCCGCCGGCTCGAGCGCGTCTCCGCAGGCTCTTCTTCTGGAGGACGGGGAGGGATTGGCGAGCCGTTCAGCTCTGGGGGAATGCCGAAGGCCAGGTGCCGCCACCCCTGTTTGGGCAGATCCGGAGGAGAAGGGTGCATTGGCTTCATCGGCAGCAAGCCCCACACTGTAATTTTGTTTACTCAAGAGCCAATCAGTGTCGGGATGAAAGCCGTTCCTGCTACAGTTAAGGAGAACAAGTTCAATCTCTGGAGAGTTTCCCGCCGTGGGTCGCACGGTGGCCGCACGCTGAGGCCTCTGTACCAACAAGTCTGTGAAGCGTGAAGCCCGTACGCTATCGGTGCGCGCAGCGGAGCGTAAGCCATGGTGTGTTGACTCAACGAAGATGAGTGTCGGGAGTCGTTCCCGATCAGAAAACACGGTTTTGCGGTGTGGAGCAACCCGTGGTTTTTTCCCGGAGCAGTGCAGATGGCAGTTTACGAAGGCAATTTTGTTCAGACGGGGGATCTGCGTCTGGCCATTGTTATCAGTCGGTTTAACGATTTGATTGCCGGCAAATTGTTGGAGGGGTGCCAGGATGCCCTGAAGCGGCATGGCATCGATGTCAGCTCGGAGAGCCAGCAGGTGGACTATTACTGGGTGCCCGGCAGCTTTGAGGTGCCTGTGGTAGCCCACCAACTGGCCCAGTCCCGCCGTTACGATGCCATCATCTGCTTGGGGGCGGTGATTCGCGGCCAAACCCCTCACTTTGACTATGTGGCAGCAGAGGTGACCAAGGGGATCGCGGCAGCGAGTTTTCGCACCGGCGTGCCAGTCATTTTCGGGATCCTCACTGCCGATACTCTGCAGCAGGCGCTGGAGCGGGCCGGGATCAAGAACAACAAAGGCTGGGAATACGCCATGAGTGCCCTGGAGATGGCCACCCTGATGCGCCAAGTAGCTCCCCTGTTGCAAGGGAGTGACAGGGCTGGCAACAATGGAGCGGCCTCCCGTCCCTCTCTGCCCGGTGGAGCAGAGGCGCTGCAGCCGGGGGTAACTTTGGAGAGTGCCGCCTACTGACGGCGGGTTAGACGGGTGAGCACCTCGTTGGAGCGCTGCACAAAGGCCCGTGCGGCTGACGGGTCAAAGCTTTTCTGGGTAATCAGCGCCAGATCGTAGATGTGATTGCAGATGAGGTTGACCAGCTCTGGATCCCGCCCCTCCTCGGCCAGAGCCTGCAGGTTTTGGATCAAGGGGTGGGCGGTGTTGAGAACTAGGGTGTGTTCTTCCAGAAACTCTATGGGCTTTTGTTGCAGGATGGCATTGAGCTCCTGCAGGCGCCGCAGCGCCTCCGGCAGCAGGATCATAGCCGGAACTGACTCAGACTTGAGGGCCTCGGCTTTGATCTGCAGCTTCTCTTTGCCCAAAGCCTGACGGAACAGATCCACCAGCTTTTCGCTGCGGGTTTTTTGTGTGATGGGATCGACGAGATCGGCAGCTTTGTCTTTCTGGATCAGCGTCTCGTCCAGCTCGGAATCCACCCGCTTAAATTGGATCCCTTCTTCCCGATACTCCCGCTCCAGGAAGCTGCTGAAATGGCTGTCAATCCAGCTATCCAGCATGATGACCTCCAGGCCCTGGGAGCGGTGCAGGTCGATGTAGGCGCTCTGGGCCGCTTCGTCGGTGGCGTAGTAAACCCGCTTGTTTTGCTTTTCCCGCGTGCGCTCCAGGTATGCTTTGAGGGTCACGTACTCCGGTTTATCGGCAGGGGATCCGGCCACTCGGAAAATGAGAATGTCTTTAATCTGGGCGAAGAACTTGTCGTTGTTCATCGCCCCAAATTTCATGAAGAGGCTGATATCGGGCCAGACCTTGACATATTTTTCGTAGTCTTCTTTATAGAGCTCGTTGAGGCGATCCGCCACCTTTTTGGCGATGTGATCCCCGATGCGCCTGACGGTGCGATCATTTTGCAGGAAGCTGCGGGAGACGTTGAGGGGAATATCCGGGCTGTCGATGGCACCGCGCAGAGGCAGGAGGAATTTGGGAATGACTTCTTCGCAGTTATCCTGGACAAAAACCTGGTTGCAAAATAGCTTGACCTGGCCCTTGGTGGGATCGATATCCGGGCGCAACTTGGGGAAGTAGAGGATCCCTTGCACGATGAAGGGATAATCCGTGTTGATGTGTACCCAGAAGTGGGGATCCTCTTGGAAGGGATAGAGGTAGCGGTAAAACTCTAGGTAATCCTCATCCTTGAGCTCAGAGGGAGGAATCTTCCAGAGGGGCTTCTGGCGATTGATGACTTCTCCGTTGAGTTTAATAGGGACGGGAATGAAGTCGCAGTATTTGCGCACCAATTCGCGGATGCGGCTTGGCTCCAGATACTCCTCGCTATCCGGGCTGAGGTAAAGGGTGACGGTGGTGCCGATGGCGGAGCGCTGCGAATCGGAAAGGGTAAAAGTTGGGCTGCCGTCGCAAGACCACTGCACAGGTGTGCTGCCGGGCTGATAGGAAAGGGTGTCGATCTCCACCCGCTGCGCCACCATAAAAGAGGAATAGAATCCCAGGCCAAAGTGGCCGATGATCGCCTGTTCTGCCTCTTTGCCTTTGTACTTTTGAAGGAACTCCTCAGCGCTGGAAAAGGCCACCTGGTTGATGTACTTTTTTACCTCTTCGGCAGTCATACCGATGCCGGTGTCGCTGACCGAGAGGGTCTTGGCCTCTTTGTTGAGCGCGATCACAATCTCCGGCTCCGGGGGATCCGCCACTTCGCCGGCCAGTTTGGCCATCTTGAGCTTGGCAATGGCATCGGCAGCATTGGAGATCAGCTCCCGCAAAAAAATCTCCCGATCCGAATAGAGAGACTGCTTGATGATGGGGAAAATGTTCTCGGTGTGGATGGTGATGGATCCCTGTTCCAGCACAGTCATAGATGGCTCGGCACTTCAACAAGCTCAGTGCCAATCTACAGAGGTAGCAAAGGCCCCGACAAGCTGAACTTTTTCCAGAAATCCGCACCCGCAACCGAACCGGCTCTAGAGCTGAGCCCCTCTGGCCGGACTCTGCGCCTGGTCGATATCAAGGGTAAGCTGGTGGGCCCAATCTTGCCCAACGCGAATGGTGATGTCGGAGTTGAGAACGCCGGTGGATTCCACCCGCAGCTCTCCCAGGCCAAGGGCAGCGCGAACCTGCTTGGCTCCTTCCCGATCCCCGCTTTGGGCGAGGATCTCCGTTTGCGGCAACACCTGGGGGCTGTCTTCGACGGCAAAAACCTGGGTATAGCCCTGTCGAACCAGTTCTTGCACCACGCGGCGGGCCATCCCCGGCTTTCCGGTAGCATTTTGCACAGCTATGCGCAGGCGGTGCGGCGAGATGGGAGCTACTTCCGCCTCCAGGCCAAAGTGGGTCACGGCCAGGCGGCGGATCCCGGCCAAATCTGGCAGCCAGTAGCTGGTGGCAAACTCTCCCGGCTGGCTGAAGCGGCCCGGCAACAGCACCAGGTCGATGCGATCGTCCCCAGAGGTGAGGACGAACTTGGCCAAGCTCAGAACCTCTTCCCAGGTGAGGTTGGTCTCTAGGTGGGTGCGGACGACCTGCAAAACCTTCGGGATGCGCGGCCAGACAGCAGGGGAGAGCAGTTCCCGGCTCAGGGCCCGCAGCAGCTCCTGTTGCCGTTGTACCCGACCGATATCCCCCAAGCCCAGGTGGTCGCGGCGGAAGCGGGCAAAGTGATGGGCTTGTTCGCCATTGAGGCGGTGCCAGCCAGGCTCTAGGTTAATAAACAACTGCTGCGTGTGATCCACATAGTGCATGGGCTCCGGCACATAGACCTCCACACCCCCCACTGCGTCAATCAAAGCTTCCAGGGCCTCGGTATTGAGGCGAACATAGCGGTCAATCGGGATCCCGCCCAGCAAGGTGCTGACCACCTGGGCCACCAGCGCCGGGCCCCCTGCCAAGTTGGCCGCATTGATCTTGGTTACACCAAAGCCAGGCAAGCGCACGCGGGTATCGCGAGGGATGGATAGGACAGTGATCCGCTGCGCCTGTGGATCAAAACGGGCCAAGAGGATGGTGTCGGTGCGGGTGTTGAGACGCTCCCGTTCTGTGGACAAAGGCAGGGTGGGATCCGGGTTGTCGGTGCCGAGGATGAGAATGTGCAAGGATCGATCCAGAGCGGCAGCGCGCAGGGCATCCGGTCGGAAGGCCTCCTGTTCTTTGGCAGTCAGGGAGGTGGGAATCACCTGACGAGGCAGCATCACGGCCAAGAAGGCACCGGCAGAACCTGACAACACAGCCGTGAATCCCAACAACAGCCAGAGAATCCCCTGGCGGATGGCCTGCTGACGAGCGGCGCGGACACGGTCTGGGCGGGGTGGATACTGGAAGGAGGACATCAGGTCGGGCCGAGCCTCGCGGGCGCCTGCAGGAAGGGGTGTACTGTTTAGGGGGTGTTGCCAACCCCACCAATTCAAGGTCATGTTACCGCATCCTTATTCTCTAGGACTGTCCATACCCAACTTCGGCGAGACGGCAGCTTCCCCGGCGGGATCCCTGCAACTGTTGCTGGCGAAGTCGGAGGTGCACCTGTGGCTACAAGTCTTGCCGCCGCTGGCGGAGTTGCTCTCCCAGCTCGACCTTCTTTCCCATGAGGAACGGCAGCGCGCGGAGCGTTTACAGCGGATGGAGGATCGGCGTCGCTTTCTGGGTGGTCGTTTGCTGTTGCGAACCCTGCTTGGCCGCTACAGCGGCCTCCCTCCCCGCGCGATCCCCCTCGGCTACACCGCCGCCGGCAAGCCCTATTGGCCGGATCCACCCCTACCGCTGCAGTTCAACCTCAGCCACTCCCGCGAGCGCGTCCTGGTCGGCCTGATGTGGCAAGCCCGGATCGGGGTGGACTTGGAGTGGATCCGACCCGTGCCCCGCTGGCCACGCATTGCCCGACGCTATTTTTCCGCCGCCGAGCAGGCTCGTCTGTTGGCCTGTCCACCGGCAGAGCGGGAGAGGGTTTTCCTGGAGCTGTGGACGCAGAAAGAGGCTCTCCTGAAAGCCATGGGCGTGGGGCTGGCCGGAGCCAGGGCCGCGGCTGGGGATCCCTGCTGGCTGACCCTGCCCCTGCGGGTTGCCGAGGGCTACGTTGCCGCTGTGGCGATGGAACGACTGGAAGTGGGCGGGCCAGTCCCGACGGTGCAGCTCTGCCAAGGCGCAGATCTCTTCACTCCCGCTTGAGCTGCTATCTTGGGTTTTCAGGCCGAGTTTCCATGTTGGGGTTATGTTGCGTGGGTTGCGTTATCTCCTGATATTGAGCCTCTGTCTGGGGATGTCGATCGGCGGGATCCCGCATCCGGCCTGGGCGCGGGATCTGTCGCGGCAAACGCCCCAGGACAAAGCTGTCGAGTTAGGTACTGCTGATAACCAGTTGGTGTTTGTGCCCAAGGAGCTCTTTTTTCGCAACGGCAACCTCTACCGTTTGCACTTGAGCAACCCCAGCCAGTTGAAGCACTATTTCAGCGCCAAAGATTTTGCCGATGCCGTTTGGACTCGCAAGTTGGAAGTGGCCGGTGTGGAAATCAAGGGCCAGATCCGAGAACTGGAGCTGAAGCCAGGTGCGGCAGTGGAGTGGCAGTTTATTCCCCTGAAATCTGGAGTTTATTCTTTGGTCTGTACCATTCCCGGCCACGCCGAAGCGGGCATGATTGGGCAGATTACCATTGGCGACTAGGCTATCTCCTGGGCTAGGGGGGCAAAAGGGGATAGAAAAGAGAAAGACGCTGCCAGGCAAATCGCATGAAAAACCTGCTCAGCCCCATCGTGGAACACTGGACTCGGCGACGCCAGGCAGCCTCTCCTCGCAAGAGCAGGCCCCCCCTGCCGGAGCGGGTTGCCGGCTATGCCCTAGCGCTTCTCTCCCTCACTGCTGTTCACGGGATCCGCTACTACAACGAGCCGCAACTGACCGTCGGCAGCCGCTCCCCGCAAACCTTCCTCGCTCCTGCTGCGGCAGAGATCGAAGATGTGGAGGCTACCCAGGCCCGGCAGGCCGAGGCGCGACGGCGCGTGGTGCAAGCCCTCAAAATCGACAGCACCGCCAACGAGAGCATGCGGCAAAATCTGGAGGCTCTCCTGGCGGCGGTGGAGGCCATCCGACAAGAGGCAGGTTCTCTGCCCTATGTTTCTGTCCAATTGCTATCTCTGCCAACGCAGATCTACCTGCGCCAGCTTGCCCCAGAAGAGTGGGAACTCCTTCAGGCTCGTGTCCGACAAGAGGCCATCCGCACCCGTGCAGCCACTCACTCGCTGTCGGAAGAGGTTGCTGGACGTCTGGAGCCGCTTTTTCCAGAGCAGCGGGCCCGGCAAGAGCTGGTCGAGGTTTGGCAGCGGGCCTGGTTGGATGGGGCGGCCACTCAGACGGCGGCCACGGATCCCTATACCCAGTTAATTGCCCAGGTGGAGGCGGCACAACAGCGCTATCGGGCGGCTCTGGAGGCTCTGGAACAGCTCACCCCCCCTGTCGCGGCCACGGTTCTCAACTTAACAGAGACTGAGTGGCAGCAGCTCCAGGGCCTGAGCCGGCGGGTCTTGGAGCGCCTGCAGAAGATAGGCATTGTGGATGGCCTGCCCCGCGAGGTGCGCGCTGAAGGGATCCAAGCCCAACTGGACGAGCTGGCCTTTCCAGGCAGTGCCGCCCAGCGGCAGGAGCTGCAGGGGCTGGTCTATCAGTGGCTGCAGCAGGTGCTGATCCCCAATCTGGAGGTGGATCCGCAGCGCACCGAGCAGCGCATTCGCGCCGAGCTGGAAAAAGTTGAGCCCGTCCTGATCTCGGTTGCGGAAAACCAGGTGATTGTGCGAGCAGATCAGATCATCACCCCCGAGATCTTTTTGATTTTGGATCACTTTGGGTTTACCCAGCGCAGGATCAACGTCTGGGGCCTGGTGGGGGTGGCTGGCGTTATGGGCTTGGGCTTGGCCATTTTCGTCCCCTTGCAGCAACGCTTGCAGCCGGGATTGCGCCGCCGGGATCGGGTGTTGATCCTGATGGTTTCCCTGACTGCTCCGCTTGTGGCAACTTTGTTCAAGCTGGAGTTCAGCTCCTTGCCGGCGGTGGGGCTGTTGCTGGGCAGTTTTTACGGGGCAGGGCTGGGCCTGGTGGTGGTGGTGGGCCAGGCGTTACTTTTGCCGTTGGTCTCCTCTGCCAATCTGCTCACCTTCGCACCCTTGCTTTCCGGCAGTGTGGTGGCCTGCGCCCTGGCCGGGCGCTCCCGCTCTCGGGAAGAGCTGGCCTTGTTGGGAGGAGGGGCGGCGGCAGTGCAGATGCTCACCTATGCGGCTGTTAGCTTGACCACAACTGGCGGCATCGACCTATTGGCGATGGCCTTGGGGGGAGGGATCACGCTGGGGTGGAGCATTGTGGCGCTGGGAGCCAGCCCCTACCTGGAGCGCTTGTTCGACCTAGCCACCCCCATTCGCCTCATCGAGTTGAGCAACCCCAACCGCACCCTGCTGCGGCGGCTGGCGGCAGAAGCCCCCGGCACCTTCCAGCACACCCTGTTTGTAGCCACCTTGGCGGAACGAGCTGCCCAGAAGCTGAACCTCAACGTGGAGTTGGTGCGCACCGGCACCCTCTACCATGACATCGGCAAAATGCTGCAGGCCCGCTACTTCATCGAAAACCAGATGGGCGGCCTCAACCCTCATACGCAACTGGACGATCCCTACCGCAGCGCCCAGATCATCAAGGCCCACGTCAGCGATGGACTGCGCCTGGCCAAGCAGTACAAGTTGCCCACCGCTGTGCGGGCCTTCATTCCCGAACACCAGGGAACAATTTTGATCGCCTATTTCTACCACCAGGCTCGGCTGAAAGCCGGGGATCAGCCGGTGCCCGAGGAGCTGTTCCGCTACGATGGCCCCATCCCCCAGAGCAAGGAGACAGGGGTGGTAATGCTTGCCGATGCTTGTGAAGCGGCCCTGCGCAGCATGACCCTGAGCGACGGCTTTGGCCCTGAGGTGGTTGAGCGGGCCAAGGCTGTTGTCCGCAAAATTGCCCAGGCCCGTTGGCAAGATGGCCAACTGGTCGATAGCGGCCTGACGCTGGAGGATCTGGAGATAGTGGCCGAGGCTTTTGTGGAAGTTTGGCGAGAGTCCAACCACGAGCGCATTCCCTACCCCAGTCCTGCCCCTGCCCCACCCTTGCCTGAGCCCGACTCTGCCCAGGCCGAGATGCCTGTGTTGATGACTCCTTCGACAGGATCCCCCTAGCCTCGGCGAGCTGGGTAGGGAGAGAAAAGTCTAGTTCTAGAGCTCATCCATCAGTACGATAGGGGATCATTTGCGCCGGTGGCGCGTGGCGCTGTTGCGAAGCGAAACAGCTCCAAGGTTTCAGCTTGACCCGCACTCAAGCTCTATGCTCAGGATCCTTTACCATCGTTTTTGGATGGCCTGCTGAATGCCTTATGCAGCTCCTGCTTCCTCCAACCCTCCCAAAGTTTCGGCAGTCCCTATTCAGATCCCGCCTCTTTCCCGGCCTAGCCCTGTCCAACTTTCGCTGGTTATCCCCACCTACAACGAGGCCTCCAGCATTGGCAGCCTAATCCGGCAGTTGTGTGCCCACCTGGACGCAATTCTGCCAGGAGCCTACGAGCTGATTGTGGTAGATGACAACAGCCCGGATTGCACGGCCAAAGTGGCCCAAGAACTACAAGAGGAATTCCCCCAACTGCAGGTTATCTGCCGCCAACACGAACGGGGCCTGGCTACCGCCGTGTTACGGGGATGGCAAGTTGCCCGCGGCGAGGTGCTAGGGGTGATGGATGGAGACTTGCAGCATCCGCCAGAGATCATCCTCAAGTTGTGGCCCCCTATTCAGCAAGGGGCAGACCTGGTGGTGGGCAGCCGCTACGCGGAGTCGGGGGGGGTGAGCCACTGGAACCTGGGCCGGCGCCTCGTCTCCCGGGGAGCCCAGGCTATTGGGCTGGTTTTGCTGCCGGGGGTTTTCAGGCGGGTGTCGGATCCGCTCAGCGGGTTGTTTCTGGTTAGACGCCAAGCCATTGCCGGGATCCCGCTCAGCCCCAAGGGCTACAAGCTCTTGATCGAGGTGCTGGCGCGGGGCCGGGTGAAGACCATAGCTGAGGTCGGCTATATCTTCCAGGAGCGCCAAAACGGCGAGAGCAAAATCCAACTGCAAACCTGCCTCCAGTATCTCCACCACCTTATTGCTCTTCGCTTCTCCCTAGGCCAGATGGGATCCTTTTTGCGCTTTAGCACAGTCGGCCTATCCGGCACGTTTGTGGATATGACGTTGCTGTATCTGTTGCACGATCCCAACAACTTAGGGTGGGATCTGGCTATCAGCAAACTCATCGCCTCTGAGGTGGCCATTCTCAACAACTTCCTCTGGAACGACCTGTGGACCTTTCGCCATGTCACTCGGCTACAGCCAGGCCTCTGGAATCGTCTGAAGCGATTGGTTAAGTTTAATGTCATTTGCCTGATCGGCTTGCTGCTCAACTCTTCGTTGTTGATCTTGCTGAGTGAGCGCCTGGGCATTCACTATCTGTTGGCTAACTTGATTGCAATTGGCATTGTTGTATTTTGGAACTTTTATCTCAACGCTAAACTAAGCTGGCGGGTGGCAGCGAAGTCGGATGCCGAGGGCAGCCAGTCCTGATCCCAGCTTTCGCCCGGGGGCCAGAGGCTAGGTGGAGTTGGGGCGGATCCCTTCCAGGGTGATGATCTCCTGGATAACCGAGCGAACCACAGGAGCCGCCGTTGTCGATCCAAAGGCATCTTCTCCCCGCGGCTCGTCGATCACGGCCAAGATCACGTACTGGGGGCGAAGGGCGGGGAAATAGGCCACAAAACTGGTGATGCGCTTGCCGGGCAGATAGCCTCCCTGCGGCCCTGCTTTCTGGGCCGTGCCTGTTTTGCCGCCGATTTCATATCCCTCGATCTTGGCCGATTGCCCGGTGCCAAAATCCACCACGTCCCGCATTTGGATGCGCACCGCCAGGGTGGCCTGCTCCGACAACACCCGTACCGGCTGGGGTTGGGGGGATCCCCAAACCAAGGTGTCGGTATCCTTTTCAACCAGACCGCGCACCACGTGGGGCCGCACTTTCAGCCCGCCGTTGGCAATGATGCAATGCATGGCGGCCAACTGCAGGGGGGTCAGGGCCAGACCCTGGCCAAAAGCAACAGTGGCCCGCTCCACCGGCACGGTTACGAATTGCCGCAGGGGTTTCAGGCGGCTGGCCGGTTCAAAGGGCAAATCCACGCCGCTGGGCTCGTTAAATCCCAACCGCAGCAGGGCATTGTAATACTGGCGGGGATCCAGCTTGCGCATCAGATGGACCATGCCTACATTGCTCGACTGGCGCAGGATATCGGTGACGCTCATCCAGCCATGGCCTCCCCGCTGCCGGTAGTCGTAGTTTTGGATAGGCCAGCGGCCAATCCAGATCTGTCCCTCGTCGTAGACCCGTTCGTTGGCCGTGAAGGCGCCGGCATCCAGCCCAATGGCGATGTTGATGGGCTTAAAGGTGGATCCCGGCTCGTACAAATCCGTAACGGCCCAGTTGCGAAAGAGGGCAGGGTCATACTCGAAGTAGCGGTTGGGATCGTAGGTGGGCTCGCTCACCAGGGCCAGGATCTCTCCCGTGTGAGGTTGCAGGACGATCACGGTGCCCCGTAGGGCTTGAAACCGTTCCAGTTGCGTTTTCAGGGCGGCGCGGGCAGCCCGCTGCAGCCGCATATCCAGGGTGAGTTGCAGCACCGTCTCCTGGGATTGCAACAGTCCTTCCGGCACTTCGGCCGCCAACAACTGGCCGTAGCCATCGCGGGGAAGGGTGACAGGCTGAACCGTCCGCTCCAGCAAGACCTGTTGAGAGTACTCCAGCCCCGCTTGGCCGCGGTGATCCAGATCCACATAGCCCACCACTTCGGCGGCCATTTCCTTCTGGGGATAGACCCGCTGCCGCTCGCTCACCAGTTCCAGGCCGTCCAGGTACAAAGCCTGAATTTGAGCCGCCACTTCCGGCGACAGCCAGCGCTCCAGCCGTACCGCGTGAGTGGCCGACAACTGCTGAGTCAATTGCTCAACTGGCCGCCGCAGCAGAGGGGCCAGAGCAGTGGCAATCTCCTGGGGGGTACGCTTGCCGAAGAGGCGAGGGTGGGCCCAAAGGGTATAGACAGGGCGATCTACAGCCAACAGCTCCGCCTGCTGCCGAGCTACGGAGTGGCGATCCACAATCGAGCGGCGGGGGAGGAAGGGTCGGAGTTGGGCTCGTTGCTGGGCCTCGGCCCGCTGTTGTAAGAGCGGGCCCTGGTGGTGTTGTAAATAGACCAAACGTGCCCCCACCCCCATTAGAGCACCAGCCAGAACGAGGCCCACCGCCCCGACGCGAAAGTTCAGTTGCCGGGCTGTCGGGATCCGCTCCCCCAAAAGCCACGCCAGCCGGGATCCCTGGGGCCAGTGGCTGGGGGGCCAAGGGGGCCAAGCAGGTCTGCCCCGCTGCCGTTGGGCAAGTTGCCGGCTCCTCTGTCGGGTCTGCAAAGGTTGCTGGCCCAAACCGGCCCCAGACCTGTCTTCCACTGCCACCCCTGTATAGATACCACCGTTAGTTTGCCGCCCATCGCCTTGTCCGGCCAGCCTTCGCCTCATTGGGTGGAAAATCCCTGTTGACGCAACGCTTCAAAGAGGGCGATCGCCACCGCATTGCTGAGATTGAGGCTGCGCACCGGCCCGCTCAAGGGGATCCGCACGCTCGGGTAAGTTTCCAAGAACATGGGATCCAGGCCGCAGCTTTCGCTGCCGAACACCAGCCAGTCTCCGGGCTGATAGGCCACCTCGGTGTAGAGGGCCTTGCCCCGCACGCTAAAGCACCAGAACCGCGCCTCGGGATGGGCTTGCACCAGAGCAGACCAAGAGGGATAGCGATGCAGTTGGACGTGCTCCCAATAGTCCAGCCCTGCCCGCCTGAGGTAGCGATCCGAGAGGCGAAACCCCAAGGGATCCACCAGGTGGAGGGGCGTGCGGGTAGCTGCACAGGTGCGGGCAATGTTCCCCGTGTTGGCTGGGATCTCCGGAGCTACCAAAACAACATGGAAGGGCATGGGCCGCTCTCAATGGCTGCCAAACCCGCGGCTGCCGCCTCCCTTTTTGCCCCCACCTTTGCCCGGCTTGCGGCTGGGCTGCTGTCGCGGCGGCGCTGCAGAACGTCCCCGCCACTGGGGGCCGCCCACCGGCAGTGGGCCTCGTCCACCCGGCATCCCCGGAAGGCCGCCCAGGCTCATGCTGCGCATCATGTCGCGCATGCGCTGAAAATCGCTCACTAGGCGGCTGACATCCTCCAGCTTGTGGCCGGAGCCCAGGGCCACCCGCCGCTTGCGGCTGACGCTGCGGGCCAAGAGGTCGGGGTTGCGGCGCTCTTCGGGGGTCATGGAGTTGATCATGGCCTCGGCACGGGCCAGTTGGTCTTGTCCTTTTTGCAGTTGCTCCTCGCTGATCTTCCCCATCCCCGGCATCAGCCGCAGCAAGCTGGCCAGGGATCCCATGCGCTTGATCAGGCGCATTTGTTTGAGGAAATCGGTGAAATCGAACTGGGCGGTCATCATCTTTTCCGCCATAGCGGCGGCATCTCCCAGGTCAATTGCCTCCTGGGCTTTTTCCACCAGGCTGAGGATGTCTCCCATGCCCAAAATGCGGGAGGCCATGCGATCCGGATAAAAGGGATCCAAAGCCTCCACCTTTTCGCCGACGCCGACGAACTTGATGGGCTGGCCGGACACCTGGCGGATGGAGAGGGCTGCCCCGCCGCGGGTATCGCCGTCTAGCTTGGTGAGGATGGCGCCGGTAAGACCCAGCCGCTCGTGGAAGGCCTGGGTGAGGTTGGCGGCCTCCTGCCCAATCATGGCGTCCACCACCAGCAGGATCTCGTGGGGCTGCACCGCCGCCTTGATCCGCTCCAGCTCCGCCATCATCTCCAGGTCAATCTGCAGGCGACCGGCGGTATCCAAGATAACGTAGTCGTAGCCCTGTTCCCGCGCGGCTGCCACTCCCTGGCGGGCGATCTCGACGGGATCCGTCTTGCCCAGGTCGAAGACAGGAATCTGAATCTGCTGGCCCAGGGTCTTGAGCTGGTCGATGGCCGCCGGACGATAGATGTCGCCGGCCACCAGGAGTGGCCTTTTGCCCTGCTTGCGCAAATACAAAGCCAGCTTGGCACAGGTGGTGGTTTTGCCGGATCCCTGCAGGCCGACCATGAGCACAATGGTGGGGGGCTGCTCCGCCTGGGCAATGGGCACATTCGCCTCCCCCATCACCTTCACCAGCTCGTCGTGGACGATCTTGATAAACTGCTGGTCTGGCGTCACCCCCAGGATGACCTCAGCTCCCAGAGCGGCCTGCCGCACGTCCTCGATAAACTGCTTCACCACCTGGAGGTTGACGTCGGCGTCCAACAGGGCGCGCCGCACCTCCCGCAGGGCTTCCTGAATGTTGGTTTCGGTGATCTTGTCCTGGCCGCGCAGTTTTCTCCAGGCCAGTTCCAACTTCTCGGAGAGGGCATCAAACATGAGCGCTGTTCATCCTGTCAAGGGCTGCTAGGGCATTTCCTACCATAGTTCAATTGGAGCAGCTCCATCTTGGGATCCCGCTACCTGGACCGAGAAAGGCTGGCGACTTTACGAAAGTTTAAGCAACAATAGAAGGCGTCGCTTGCAGACTGGCCATGGTCAGCGTTGCTTCCCGCTCCTATAGCACCACCGACTGGCAGTTGGGCTACCGCTCTTTGTCCCACGAGTACGACTATTGGGTGACAGAGATCGAGGGACGGATCCCTGAGAGGCTGCAGGGAACCCTATTTCGCAATGGGCCCGGCAAGCTGGAGGCGGGATCCCAGCGCTATGGCCATCCCTTCGACGGCGACGGTATGGTGTGTGCCATCACCTTTGTAGGCGGGCGGGTGCATTTCCGCAACCGGTTTGTGCGCACTCCCGAGTTTGAGGCAGAGGAGAAGGCGGGACGGGTGCTCTACCGCGGCGTGTTCGGCACCCAGAAGCCGGGGGGCTGGTGGGCCAATTTCCTCGATCTGCGCTTCAAAAATCCCGCCAACACCAACGTCATCTACCAAGGCGGCAAGCTGCTAGCGCTTTGGGAGGCCAGCGCCCCCTATCGGCTGAACCCGGCCACCTTGGCCACCGAAGGGATCGAAACCTTTGCCGGTGCCCTTGCCCCCAACCAGCCTTTTACGGCTCATCCCCGCCGGGATCCAGCCACGGGGGATCTCATGGCCTTTGGGGTGCAGACAGGGCCCCCCTCCATACTGGTGTTTTACCGCGTCGACGCCCAAGGACGGCTGGTGGAAAAGCGGGACTACCGCCTGCCCAGCTTTGCCTTTCTGCACGACTTTGTCTGGACTCCCCGCTACTGGATCTTCTTCCAGAACCCGGTGGCCTTTAACCCCTTGCCCTATGTGTTGGGCTGGCAGCCGGCAGGCACCTGCTTGACCTTAAAAAAAGGAGAGCCCACCCGCATCTGGCTATTTCCCCAACAGGGCGAGCCGCTGCAACTGCAAACGGAGCCGGGGTTTGTCTTTCATTTTGTTAACGGCTACGACGTTGGGGATCAGGTGGTGGTCGATGCCGTTCTCTACGAAACCTACCCTGCCCTGGAGCCGGGGGCTGACTACTTGCAAATTGACTTTGCCCAGGTGCCAGCCGGCAAGCTGTGGCGGTTTGAGCTGGATCCCAAGACGGGCAAGGTTAAGCGGGAGCTCCTGCTTGATCGCTCGGTGGAGTTTCCGGCTATTCACCCCGCCCGCATGGGGGGATCCCATCGCTATATCTACATTGGGGCTACCCATGCTCCCGGTCCCAACGCCCCCTTGCAGGCCATTCTTAAGCTAGACACGACAACAGGCCGCAGTGAGCAATACAGCTTTGCCCCGCGCGGCTTTGTGGGAGAGCCGGTATTCATCCCCGATCCTGAGGACGCTGCGGAGGAAGCCGGCTGGATTGTAACAGTGGTCTTTGATGCCGCCAGTCAGCGCTCGCAGGTAGTGATCCTAGAAGCTGCCAACCTGGCAGCCGGCCCGGTGGCGCGGATCCCCTTGCGGCACCACATTCCCTACGGCCTCCACGGCAGCTTCACCCCTCAGACATGGGTAGAGGCGGATCCCAACAAGGGATAGGGGAGGGATCTTGGCATAGCTGGCTTCGTCCTGGCCGCCGTGCGCAAGCCGAGGAAAGGGTGCGGCTCTGTAGCTCAACATTCTGCAACCTGAACCGGAGCAGTTGCTACTATCGGTTAGACTTCAGCTACAGTGATGACAACTGCTGAACCTCGATGGGTTGGGCGCAGGCCCTGGGCGGGTCTGCTGACGGGAGTAAAAGAGGAAAGCTTGTGGGGCTCGGTAGTGTGTTGAGCGGGTCTTGGGTCAAAGGGAGAGGTAAGCCCCGTTTTGGCAACAGCAGATGTCTTGCACTGCCAGACGAGCGTCGTCGCCGACCGCTAGGCATTCTGGTAAACCTCCTGGATTGACTGCAACGGAACCGTTACGATGTCCTCAGATCTGAGACCTCCCCTCCGAATTGCACGGCCCCCCCGGCCCACCTCAACCAGCGAGCCCAGGGAATCAGCTCAAGAGGTCGAGTCAGCTTCTGGTGGGGGCCTGCCTGTTGTTGCCGCCGCCGCTAGTCTAGAGCAGAAGAAAGCGATGGGAAGAGAGCGACCTTGCCTAGAGCCCATCCCGCCGCCCGGGGAAGAGATGCAGTACCGGGCCATCGGCCTCATCGAGGGGCGGTACATTCCCTCGCCCAACCACTTCACTCGCGGGATTTTGCGCACCTCGGATGGTTTAGATCTCAATGCGGTACTGCTAGGCCGGGTAATGAGCCTGGTGCGCAAGCACCTGAAGCCAGAACGCAACTATTTGTGGGTGGTCTATCCCCGCACCCGCGACAAGAGCCAAGATCTGCATGTACAGTTGATGGGGGTGTGGGCACCAGAAGAAATGGGGCAAACCCTGCCAGAGGGATCCCGTCCGACGGTGGTGCCGGACTGGTTTTCCATTCGCGGCGAGGTCGTCTTCCAATCGCAGGAAAAAGGGTTCATTATCGTCAAAATCCGTCAATCCAGCAAAAAGAACTCCGCCAGCTCTTCCCCTCAGCGGGCCCAGACGGCAAAGGGCACTGCGTCTCCTGCAGCAACAGCTCCCAAGCCTCAGGCTTTTAAACTGCGCCTGATCGGATCCTTGCCGGGCAAAGGAGTGGGCACCTTCTGGGATCTACAGGTGCGCCGCCGCGGATCCCTGCTCTACGTGGAGGCAGGAACTCCTGTCGGCCCTGTGCTCAAAGCGCCGCCACGCCCAAAGCGTTCAACTCCCCGCCCCAAACTCAAGAAACACTCTCCCCCCTCCACTCGCGGGCAACAGCCAAAGTCCGCTCAACCCTATCCGCCCTCGGATCCCGCCAAAGCACCCAAACCAGCTAAGCCGGTCAAGAAAAAACGTCTATAGCCTCCATTCCTGGATACGAATTTGTCTCGACTGCGCTTCTGATATTGACCTCGTTGTAATAGGCCTTTCACCGTGTGGTTGCGACATGACAGAATCAAACCCTTCTCACAACAAGGATGAATTTATTTCCCCTCGCTATCCCTACTGGGGTGAGGTGAAGCCGCAGAACTTAATTTTCGATGCCAATCTCCAGGAATTTAGCAATAAGGTGTCGCTGATTTGTGGCTTAGAAACAGGGGGCAAGATTACCCCGGAAGAGGCCTATCGCCAAATTAAACAACTGTGGAAACAGCTCAAAGAAACCAAAAAAGCCATCCTCGACGATCCCAGGTGGAATGAACCTCCTCCCGAGTTGCCGGAGGAAGAATAGCAGGCCGGATCCTCCAGCTCGAACCCCTTTTAACTTAACCGCAAACAGTGTACACTGAGCGCGGATCCCAGGCCCATTCAGGGGACATGAGGACTTTTCCTTCTCCGGAGGTGCTCCGTCGGCTGCCGGCTGGGGCTGCTGATGGGGCTATTATTCTGGGCACTTTGGTTCTCCTGGCCTTGGTGGCGCAGGTGGGGACAGGGGCTTTTGAGCAGTTTCAGCCGCCGGCGGTGGTGCCTCAGATCGATTTGGATCCGCGCAACCTGCCCTACTACGCCGCCCGCTCCACCTTGCGCATGTTCATCGCCCTCTTCTTTTCCACCCTTTTTACCCTGATCTACGGGTATATCGCTGCCAAAAGTCGCTGGGCGGAGCGAATTTTGATCCCTTTGCTGGACATCCTGCAATCGGTGCCGGTGTTGGGGTTTCTCTCCATTACCGTTACCGGCTTCATCGCACTTTTTCCGGGCAGCCTGCTGGGTCTGGAGGCGGCTTCTATCTTCGCCATCTTCACCAGCCAGGTTTGGAACATGACTTTTTCCTTTTACCAATCCTTGCGCACCCTGCCGCAGGAGCTGGTGGAAGCGGCTACCCTCTACCGCTTGTCGGGCTGGCAGCGCTTCGTCCAGTTGGAAGTGCCGGCAGCGATGGTGGGCCTCATCTGGAACGCCATGATGAGTTTTGGCGGGGGATGGTTCTTTGTGGCCGCCAGCGAGGCCATCAGTGTGCTTAACCAGGAGTACACCCTGCCCGGCCTGGGATCCTATGTGGAAGCCGCCATTCAAGCTGAAGATCTGCCCAAGTTGGGCTGGGCACTTTTGACCATGGCGGTGGTGATCCTGCTGGTGGATCAGCTCTTCTGGCGGCCTCTGGTGGCCTGGTCGGATAAGTTTCGCCTGGAGCAGAGCGCCAGTGCGGCTGCCCCGGAGTCGTGGCTGTATGATCTGCTAACCACAGCACGGATCCCGCGGTTGCTGGGCAATTGGCTGGCTCCCTTCCGAGAATTGGCGGATCGGCTGTTGTCCTACTTAACTCGCCCGCGCTGGGGGGATCCACCCAATCCCGAGGCGGAGCGACGCCGCGAGCGGCTGTTGACTCAGCTCTCTTGGCTGGCCATTGGCGGGATCGGGATTTGGATTGTTCATTTTGTGTCCACCACCGTGGGTTTCGGGGAGGTGCTGCTGACCTTTGGGCTGGGGATCCTCACCCTGCTGCGGGTCAGCGTGCTGTTGGTTTTCGCCACCGTGATCTGGACGCCGATCGGAGTGGCCATCGGCTTTAATCCACGCCTGGCAAAGTTGCTGCAGCCGGTGGTGCAATTTCTGGCAGCTTTTCCGGCCAATTTCCTCTTTCCATTTGCCACGCTGTTTTTCATCCGCACCCAAATTAGCATTGAGTGGGGCAGCATTTTGCTGATGTCGTTGGGAGCGCAGTGGTACATTCTCTTTAACTCCATTGCCGGCGCCCAGAGCATTCCCACAGATTTGCGCGAGATGGCCGTGGATGTGGGCTTGCGGGGATGGCAGCTCTGGCAAAAGCTGATTATTCCGGGGATCTTTTCTGCCTGGGTTACCGGGGGGATCACGGCCAGCGGCGGCGCTTGGAACGCTAGCATTGTCTCGGAGATCGTGGCCTGGGGATCCACCACTCTCAAGGCTACGGGATTGGGCACCTATATCGCTGAGGCAACGGCGGTGGGAGATTGGCCCCGCATTACTTTGGGCATTGGCATGATGAGCTTGTTTGTGGTGGGCATCAATCGCCTTTTCTGGCGGCGGTTGTATCAATTGGCAGAAGAAAAATATCACCTTTAATCTTTGAGGCTATCTGATATGAGTTCTGCAGCTTCTCCGGTTCTGATCGAAGTTGAGAGGGTCTACAAGCGCTTTCCTTTGCCGGAGGGCAAGGGCGAGTTTACGGTTTTAAGCCAGATAGATTTGCAAGTGCGGGCAGGGGAAGTTTTGGCTTTGTTGGGCCGCAGCGGCAGCGGCAAAAGCACCCTGCTGCGCATCATGGCGGGCCTGATCCCGCCTAGCGAAGGGCGAGTGTTGAGCAATGGACGTCCTCTGCGGGGCCCCAACCCGGATGTGGCCATGGTGTTTCAGAGTTTTGCTCTCTTGCCCTGGCTGACGGTGCAGGAAAATGTGGAGCTGGGGCTGCAGGCTCAAGGGATCCCGCGCGAGATCCGGCGGCAAAGGGCCCTCAAGGCCATCGACCTGGTGGGCCTGGATGGGTTCGAGAACGCCTACCCCAAGGAACTCTCGGGGGGCATGAAGCAGCGGGTGGGCTTTGCCCGCGCCTTTGTTCTAGAGCCCAAGGTGCTGTTTATGGACGAGCCCTTCAGCGCTCTGGACGTGCTGACGGCGGAGAACCTGCGGGGGGAGATCGACGAGCTCTGGAACACCCAGGCCTTCCCTTCCCAGAGCATTCTCATCGTTACCCACAACATCGAAGAGGCCGTGTTTTTGGCGGATCGGGTGGTGATCCTGGGATCCAAGCCGGGGCGGATCCGGGGAGAGGTGAAAATCGACCTGCCGCGGCCCCACGAACGTACGGATCCCCGCTTCAAGTCCCTGGTCGACTACATCTACGAGATCATGACCAATCCGGAGATCCCGGTAACCGGCGAGGTGGCTGCCCCCACTTCGGTAAGCAGTAGGGCAACTTCTCCCTACGCGCTGCCCCTGCCCCATGCGCGGGTGGGCGGCATCAGTGGTTTGCTGGAGCTGATTGTGGAATGGCCGCAGGCACGGGTAGAGATTGCCGAGCTGGCCGAGCGGCTGCAACTGGCGGTGGATGACTTGCTGCCGATTTTGGATGCGGCGGTGCTGTTGGGCTTTGCCGAGGTAAGCGGCAGGGTGGTACAACTGACCGAGATCGGCCAAGACTTTGCCAACACCACCATCTTGCGCAGCAAGGATCTCTTCCGACAGCAGCTTTTGGCACGGGTGCCGGTCTTCAAGAGCATCCTGCAGACGCTGGAAGAAAAAAACAGCCGCTCCATGCGGGCGGACTTCTTCTTGGATCTCTGGGACGAACATTTTCCCCACGAGGAAGCTGAGCGGCAGTTTGCTACAGCCGTTGACTGGGGGCGCTATGCGGAGCTCTTTGAGTACGATGCCTCGGAAGAGCGGCTGTATCTCCCGGATCCCAGCGAAAGCTCCGCCGCTTCTGAGCCTGTCGGCCTTGATTCCCGTTCTGGCTAGGGCCAGCTTGGCTTTGCCTTTTATCTCTAGCCTCTGTTCAAAGGGAGAAGAGAACTAGGGATCGACGCGACGAGCCATTTTGCTGCCACCGGCCATGCCTACTCGTAAATCCAGCTTTGGGTGGCGGGCGTCCAGCTTACCAGCTCGGATTCCTGGAACCAAAGGGCGATCTCCCGTTGGGCGGTCTCGGGGCCATCGGAGCCATGGACGAGGTTGCGGCCAATATCAATGCCAAAATCACCGCGGATGGTGCCCGGCTCGGCGTCCAAAGGGTTGGTCTTGCCAATGAGCTTGCGAGCGGCAGCAATCACCCCTTTGCCCTGCCAGACCATGGCCACCACCGGCCCTGAGGTGATGAACTTCACCAAACCGGGGAAGAAGGGGCGCTCCTTGTGTTCAGCGTAGTGGGCTTCCGCCAGCTCTTGGCTTACCTGCACCAGCTTTAGGCCCACCAATTGGTAGCCCCGGCTTTCCAGGCGCTGGATGATGGTGCCCACCAGACCCCGCTGCACGCCGTCTGGCTTAATGGCGATAAAGGTGCGCTCCATGGGATCTCCCCTTGTTGTTACTCATCTTCACCGTTATCCTTGTACCGGATTGGGGATCCCCAGTGCAAGGGTGTCTAGGAGCTCACCACCGCCAACGTTAGGAATATAGCCCCCACTATTGCAATCATCCAGCCGGCACTGCGGATTAAGCCAGGGATCCTCTCTGCCCAGGTTTCAGCCGCCCAGAGGGCAAGGAGCGCTACCCCATATTGAACGGTGCTCAACCCCAGCAGATAGCCCAGCCAGGGCATGGGTTCGGCACCGATGATCGCTTCGGCATAGGCATAGCCATGGAATAGCCCCGCCAGGGATCCCCACAGCAGCAAAAGCCAACTTGGGATCTGCCGCGATTGAACCAGCAGTAGGCCAAAGAGAACTATGGAGCAGGCAATGGCCAACTCCGTCAGCCCCAGGGGATCCCAGCCGGCCAGGTGGATCCCGGTGCCCACCAGACCGGCCAGCACAAAGCCCAAAGGGATCCCGTAGCGCCAGGGCTGCCCCGCCGCAATGAGACCCATGGCCACCACAAAGGCCAGGTGATCTAAGCCAATAAGAGGGTGAGCCAGCCCCGAGAGAAATCCTTCCCATCCTGTGGCCGGCAATCTCCCGCCCAGAGCGTGGTGGGCAAGAGCGGGCCCAGAGGTCAGCCAGGCGATCCCTGCTCCCATGCCAACGGCCCAGTTGCGTCCCACTGGAGCAGGCAAGGCCAAAGGTCGCTGCCACTGCCAAAACATGCTTTTTGCTCCCTCACGATTGAACCTATGCGAAGGGGTCTAAGCTTGCTGTACCCATTTCTTTTCTAGTCTTCAACGTAAGGCGCGGGATTCCCCACCCGGGTGGGGAGGGATAGCGCCCCCTGACTGATTCTGGATATATCGCTTCACAATTTCTAGAGGTGCACCGCCGCATGAGACAATGCACTTAGAAT
>NZ_JANSIY010000031.1:0-23814 GCF_047462295.1 Synechococcus sp. H60.3
TTGCTCACGGTTTTCCGGCAAGAGCAACTTCTCCAAAGTGCCTTCCGGTAGCGCTGCAAAGGCCTCGTCGGTGGGAGCAAAAACAGTGAAGGGGCCTTCCTCAGCCAGTACCTCCACTAAGTCGGCAGCCTCCAAGGCTTGGATCAACGTGGTGAAAGAGCCGGCCTCAGCCGCAACATCCACAATGGTTTTGCCGGTAGCAGCAGCGGTTTTCACGCTTTCAGAAGTTGCGCCGTAGCTGCCGGCAATGACCGCAGGGACTGCAACCAACGTGGTGGCCGAGACAACAGCTGCCCCAAAATACTTTTTTTACAGGGGCTGCAAGGCTAATCTCCGCTGAGGTTAGATTTGCAACAATCATCGCGGGATGGTGGTAAGCAATCCAAAACAAGCTAAAAAAAGATCCCTTGAGGCTGAGGGATCCGTTACGCTTGTTTGCATCTATTGTTTTGTTTGCTCAAGTTAGCGATCCATTGGCAGCGAAGAAGCCGACCCCCTCGACGTTTCGGGCGAAGGGATCAACGAGCTGGTGATCTCGTAACGATCTCGGCCGTCGTGCCTACTCTTCTTCTGTCTCGAAGTCCTCGTCGTACCCATCGCCGATCAAATCGTCGATATCGTCGATGTCTTCTTCGAGGACAATGTCAGGGACTTCGATGGGCTGCTCGATCAACCGGCCTTCCTGGCGCAACCAGTCGAGGATGGAAATGCTACCGGGTAAGGGCAGCACTACTGGAGGCTGATCGCGAGGTTCTTCCCGCAGAGAAGGGTTGTGGTACATGCTGTCCGGAAGGAGTGCAGCTATGAAGAGGGTGTGGTTAAGCTCCGGGTCGATGGCCTCGATAGGGGGCCGCTTATCGACTGCTTTTTAGCTTAGCTTATCCCTGCCAAGCCTGCAAAAAGCGGTGTAGCACCCGCTCCAGCTCGACGGCCCGCGCCGCCTTAAACAGCAGTCGATCCCCTGCCCGCACCTGCTGCTGCAAACCCTCCACCAGGGCAGAAGCTTCCTCAAAGCGTTCAACCTCGGCGGCTGGCTTTTCGTCAACCAGTGGCTGCATCTCCCTATCGGGATCCAAAAGCCAGACCCGCTCCAGTCCCAAGGAGGCAGCCGCCCGACCCACCTCTGCGTAGAGCTGTGGGGCATGCTCCCCCAGTTCCCGCATTGGGCCGAGGATGGCCCAGCGCCGTTTTCCCGCAGTTTGAGCCAGCAGGTGCAAAGCCGCGATCATCGCTTCCGGCGAGGCGTTGTAGGTCTCATCCCAAATCTCCACGTCCCCAGCCAGCTTGAGATGGCGATTGCGCCCCTGCAGAGGCAGCGGTAGGTCAAGGGGCTCTTGCAGGCGCTCCCAATTCAGCCCCAAGCTGCGCACAGCCGCCAGCACCCCCATCCAGTTGAGGGCGTGGTGCCTTCCGGGCAGGGGCACCGGCAAGGTCAGGCCCTCCACGGTTACGGTTTGGGCTTGTGGATCCCATGCTCCTCGCAAGTCCCCTTGGGCGAGGCCATAGGTGAGGGTTTGTCCCGACCACAGGCTGGCGGCAGTGGCCAACAGCAAGGGATCCTCACCATTGAGTACAGCCACCCCCTGCCCCAACTCCTGCAGCAGCTCACACTTGGCAGCAGCAATGGCCTCGCGGGATCCCAGCCTGCCGATGTGGGCGGTGCCGATGTGAGTAATCAAGGCATGGGTGGGGCGAGCCATCTGCGCAAGGCGGCGAATCTCGCCAGGGCCGCGCATGGCCATCTCCAGAACGGCAAACTGGTGTTCTGGTTGCAGCCGCAGCAGCGTTTGCGCCACCCCAATGTCGTTGTTGTGGTTGGCCTCGCTTTTGAGAACACTGCCGTAGCGCAAAAGAGCAGCCGCCAGCATTTCCTTGGTGGTGGTTTTGCCTGCTGAGCCGGTGATGGCCACTACCGGGATGGAAAATTGCTCCCGCCAGGCTCTGGCAAGGCGCTGATAGGCAGTCAAGGTATCGGGAACCTGGAAGTGGGGCCCCTCCACTGGCCGCTGGCTGATGACAGCAACGGCTCCCTTGCTCAGGGCTTGCGGAATAAAGTCGTGCCCGTCGAAGCGTTCTCCCCGCAGCGCCACAAAAACGGATCCCGGCTGCAACTGACGGCTGTCGGTGCAAAGGGCCTGAACCGGCAACCCCAATAGGTGGGGATCTCCCTGCAAAGGGACTTGCAGCAGGTCGGCCACAGTCTGCAAGGTCAGCATGGAGCAGCAGGCGGAGACAGGCTATCGCGTAGGATACCAACAAAAGCCCAATCCAGCGCCAGGCACCGACCCAGCCCTTGCCATCCAGGGCTCAAAAGTTGCTTATGCCCGATTGCACCTGGTTGGATCCCCTTGTCCGGCACTTCCATCTGGGGGATCCGGAGCCACCCGCAGCCATTCAAGGGGGGCCTATTCATCAACAAACTTGGAAGCTCAACACGCGCAGGGATCCTTGTATCGTCGGGCGCCTCCATCCCCACTTTGATTCTGCTGTCACCGAAGATGACCAGGCCGCTGGCCAGTGGCTGAGACGACAAGGCTTCCCCGTTTCTCAATTTCGCCGGGCCTGCGATGGATCCCTGCCCTAGGCCTAGGGGGAAGGAAGGCGCACCTGGATGGTACTGCACGTCAGCGAAGCTGCTGCTACTCTGGATGGGGAGGTAGGGTATGCAACCTCTTTAACAGCTCTTCTCAAGAAGGGTTCTCCCGCTAGCATTGCGGAAGAAAGCTTGGGGTGTGAGGCAAAACTGAGGTGAAGACAGCCGGTAAGGGGATCCCAGCGGCGCGGCAGCAACTCAGCCACAAACGAGCTCTGGGGCTGGGGCTCCTGTCACTGCTGAGCTTTGTGGCCGGGATGGGGTTCGCCGCCCTCTCCCAGCCGGAAGGGGGATCTCCCGTTGCCCCCCTAGAGCCGGAAGTGCCCCGTTTTACGGCCCACGGCTGGCCGCTGCTGGATCCCCTGCCGCAGCCGGACGAGATCTGGGAGTGCGAGCTGGTGGTGGTGGGCGGATCCCTGGGGGGCGTGGCGGCTGCAGGCCAAGCCATGCGGGGGGGTGTGCAAACCTGCCTCATCGAGCTCACCCCCTGGCTAGGGGGGCAGATCACCTCGCAGGGGGTATCGGCCCTCGACGAGTCCCTTCCCATGCGGCAGCGGGGCAATTTTTCCCGCCACTGGCTGGAGTTTAAGGCCCTGATCGAAAGTCAGCCGCTGCATCTGCCCGCCTGGACAGGGATCCCGCCGGGAACCCGCGTGACCAAGATCAACAGTTGCTGGGTAGGGGGGCTGTGTTTTCCGCCCCAGGCGGGTCTGCAGGCGGTAGAAACCTGGCTGCGGCAGGCGGCTCAGTCTGCTCCCCAGAGTCGCTGGGCCACCCAGACCGCTTTTAAGGGGGCCACCTTCAGCGCCGACGGCTCCCGCATCGAGAGCCTCTACGCCGTGCAGCGGCAGCCGCGGGATCCCAATTTTGTGCCGCCAGGGCGGCTGTGGCGGGAATTGGTGAGCTGGTATAGCTGGCAGGAGACGGAAGTGTTTGCCAAGCGGGTGCTGCGGCTGCAGGCGCCACCGGGCCGCAACCTGTTTGTTATCGACGCCACCGACACCGGCGAGCTGGTGGGCTGGGCTGGGATCCCCTACCGGCTGGGCTCAGAAGGGCGAGATCTGACGGGGGAGCCCAACGCCGCCCCGGCCAGCAACCCGGAGTGTACCCAGGCCTTTACCTTTCCCTTCGTGCTGGCCATCCACGACGATGGGGGCCGCTCCCGCGCTGAGCTGGCCCAGTTGCAGCCGGGCTACTCCCGCGCCGAACACCGCCGCCAGTTCGACCTGGAGGGGTTTCCCACCTTCAGCGGCCAGAGCTTTTTCAACTACCGCCGCATCGTCAGCAAAGGCCGCACGGATCCCTTTTACGGCACCCCGGTTCCCGGGGATCTAACCCTGGTGAACTGGAACCGCGGCAACGACTGGGGGATCATGAACCCGCCCCTAATCCTGACAGAAGAGCGGCTGGTGGCCTCAGGGCAGCGCCACAACTGGCTGGGGGGGCTGGACGTCTCCGCCCTCAAAGATGGAGAAAACCACGCCCTGCTCTTTGCCGAGTGGCTGATGGAAACTCAGTCCCGCGCCGGCTATCCCCTCTCGTTGGTGTTTGCCGAGGACTCTTTGCTGGGCACCCGCTCCGGCCTCAGCCTCTACCCCTACATCCGGGAGGGGCGGCGCATCCTGGGGCGAGCTGCCTACGGCCAGGCGGAATTCCAGATGCTGGAGCAAGACATCCGCGTCGGCACCAGCGGGGGACGGGACTTTAGCCCCACCGCTGTAGGGGTGACTCACTACGCCATCGACATGCACGGCTGTCGCTACCGCAACTGGGAGCCTTCCCTGTCGGCCAGCTCGGCGCCCGTCAACGAGTTTTCCGTCCGCCCCATCGTCATCCCCCTAGAGGCCCTGATCCCCCAGAAAGTGGATAACCTGCTCATCGGCGGCAAAGGGATCGCCGTCAGCCACATCGTCAACGCCGCCACCCGCACCCACTACGGCGAGTGGACCATCGGCTCAGCAGCGGGGCTCATCGTAGCCTGGTTGCACAGCCAGGATCCCGGTTTGATCCCGGCCCAGATTGTGCCGCAGGGCAAGATGGCCGACTTGCAGCGCTACCTGGTTGCCCATGGACAGCGGCTGCACTGGTAGGCAGTTGCCGCCGCCCTACCCCTCTGCGCCGGAAGGCAGCGCCTCGGGATCCCCTTTTCCGCCATAGCGCCGCTGCCGCCACCACACCAGTAGAGGGCTGGCGATGAAGATGCTGGAATAGACCCCCAAGCTAAAGCCAATGAGCAAAGCGATGGCAAACCCCTTCAGGGTGGCTCCCCCAAAAATGGCAATGGCCACCAGGGGCAGCATCGTTGTCAGGGTGGTGTTCAAAGAGCGGGCAAAAGTCTGGTTTAGAGATAGGTTCACCACCTCGGCAAAGCTGACCTTGCGGCTGACCAGACGCAGATTTTCCCGGATGCGGTCGTAGATAACCACCGTGTCGTTGACGGAAAAACCAATGATGGTTAGCAGCGCCACCACAAACAGGCTGTCCACCTCCATGCCCACCGTTAGGCCCAAAAGGGCAAACAGACCTGTTGTCAGCACCACATCGTGCAGCAAGGCCACAATGGCAAACACCGCGTAATCCCACTGGAAGCGCAGGGCCAGATACACCACAATGAGCCCAAAAGAGATGAGCACAGCCACGAGGCCGGAACGCAAGAGCAAGCGCCCCACCGTCGGGCCTACCGTCTCCACTAGGTTGCGCTCAAAAGGGCCTACCTGTTGCCGCAGCGTCTCCTCTACCGCTAGGCGCTCCTGCTCAGTCAAAGGGGGCATGCGGATCAAGGCTTCCTGACTGGTCTGGGTGTCCAGTTGGATGATGCTGCTGCCCAGGTTGTGTTCCTGCAGCGCCCGCCGCAGCTCTTCGGTGGTGACAGGCCGCTCAAAACGCAGATCCAGCAAGGTGCCGCCGGCAAAATCCAGCCCCAGCCGCAGCGGTGTCCCTAGAGAGGCCAGAGAAAAGGCCATGCTGACCAGCCCCACCAGCAACACCGCCAGGGAAAGGGTAAACCAAAGCTTGCTGCGCCCGACGATGTCGAAGCGGTAGTCAAGCAACCGCCGGGATCCCACCGCCGGATCGGGGGGGGATAACTCTTGCGCCGTCATGATTGAGCCGCCTCCATGCGAACGCCGTAAAACTCAGGTTTGCGCAGGGCAGGGATCCCCATTGCCGCCAGCAGCAGGGTGCGGGTGCAGGTGATGGCCGTGAAAAAGCTTACCAGAATGCCAATGGCCAAGGTGACGGCAAAGCCTTTCACCAGCCCCATCCCCAGCCAGAAAAGTACGCCACAGACCAAAAGGGTGGTGACGTTGCTGTCGAGGATGCTGCTGAAGGCGCGATTAAACCCTTCCGAGATGGACTTATAGATGGACTTGCCCGCCCGCAGCTCCTCCTTGATGCGCTCGAAGATCAGCACGTTGGCATCCACCGCCATGCCGATGCTGAGGATAAAGCCGGCGATCCCTGGCAGGGTCATGGTCACCCCCAGCAGTTGGAACAGAGCAAACGTACAGAGGGCGTAGATGAGAAGAGCGAGGTCGGCAATGAGCCCCGGCAGGCGGTAGTAGGCCACCATAAAGACAAAAACCAGCACCAGGCCGCCAATGCCGGCATAGAGGCTGCGGCGCACGCTCTCTTCCCCCAACGTGGCCCCGACGGTGCGGTTTTCAATGACGCGAATGGGAACCGGCAGCGCTCCCGCCTTGAGCTTCACCGCCAGATCGGTGGCGGTTTCCACCGTGAAATTGCCCGTGATCACCGCCGTTCCGCCGGTAATGCCGGTGCGAGCAAACTCCGGCCCCACGATGGGGGCGCTGATCAGCACGTCGTCGAGAAAAATGCCAAGCGGACGCCCTGTTCCGGCCAACTCTCGGGTGAGCTGAGTAAACTTTTCTGCCCCTTCTGGCTTGAACTCCAACAGCACTTCCCAACTCTGGGATCCGCGACGAGGGGCTTGGGGATAGGCGTTGCGCAGCAGATCCCCTGTCAGGCCGACCCGTTCAAACAGGGCGTCGGGATCCTCCCCCGCCATTATCTCCCCCCGCTCGTTACGGGGCAGGGCGCTGACCGGCACCAAGCCCTTGCGAAACTCCAACTGGGCCGTATCGCCCAAAAGAGCAATGGCCCGATCCGGATCCGCCACCCCCGGCAGTTGTACGAACAGGCGGTCTTGGCCGCTGATCTGCACCAGAGGCTCGGCCACCCCCAGGCCGTTGATCCGCTGCTGGATCACCGCCTCCACCCCCTGCATCACCTCAGAGGTGATCTCGGGTACCTCTTCCGTAGGCAAAGCCTGCAGGGTGAGCTGCGTCCCTCCTTTGAGGTCAAGGCCAAGGCGAACTTCGCGGCTAAAGCCCAGATAGACGAGGGCAGCCACCACTGCCAAGATAAAGATCAGCCCTCGCAGAAAAGCGAGGCGACTGAGCCACAAAGCTGGAGATCTGGCCATACTGCTGAAAAAGTGAGGAATACGGGCGCACTCGATCCGAGGCCCTCAGGATTTCGGCACTTTTTGATCCTATCGCACACGGGATCCCCCACCTGACCCGTTGGAAAACGGCAGCGGCAGGAGCATCCAAGTAGGGTTTCTGGGGATCCGCTGCAGAGGCAACCGCGAGCTTCTCAGAAGATGGGCGCTCGGCTGCCGAGCCAAGCAAGGAGAAGATAAAGTTGAAAGCCGCTAAACAAGCGCTGTCCCCTCTTGGTTTGTGCTAGCCCTAGGGCTAGGCTATTGCCATCTCAGGGCAGCAGGCAACATCTGGTGCATTTGGCTCTACCCCGACATCGGCGAGTTAAGGGAGGGAAAGTTGAGGTGAATTGGAGACGGACTTACTATCTCCCTGGGTTGCTCTCGGCTCTAGCTCTAGGGGGATCCCCCGCCTGGGCCGGAGAGTATTTCACCGAGGAAGTGACCAGCCCTAGCCTGGAGATCATTCACGGCTGGCGGCAGGAAGTGTACGGCATTAACGTCACCATCACCAACACCAGCCTGGGATCTTTTCGGGTGCCGCTGGAAATCGATATGGAGGATCGAGCTAGCTGTGAGCGGGCCGACTTGGTGCTGACGAACAATCGCATTATGCCGATGGGATCCTTTCAAGACTGCATTCTCAACATCTTTCCCTACCTGGATAAATTCATCAACCAAGAGGTCGCCAGCATTCGGGTCACCCTCAAAGGGCCGGCCCCCCTCCTGGAAATTCCCCTGGAAGAGTCGGATCGGCTGATCTTGGCCCAGGTGGCTAACCAATCGCGGGAGGCCTTTGTCTTCTTTCAGCAGGAGTTGGCCCGCGTTTTGGAGCTCTTGAAGCAGTCGGATCCCGGCCAGACCAAGACGGCCCCAGCAACAGCCAGCCCAACACCGACTGCTGCCGCCGAATCTGCGCCCAACCCGGGAGATTTCGTAATCGTGGGATCCATTCGAGAAGAACGGGTAGGTGCAGGCAGCCGCCTGAGCGTGGAGGCGATCAACCGCAGCACCCGCACCGTCCTCAACGCTCGTGCTCGCTTCACGTTCTACCAGGGAGAGGAGGTGGTGGAGACGCGGGTGGCCGCGTTTGAGCCCAGCGACGTGCCACCGGGACAACGGGCCTCTGCTAGTGTTCTGAAAACCGATGGCAATTGGAATCGGGTCACCGTCACCTTCCAGTGGCAGTAGGGATCCCTAGGGTGCCAGGGCGTTCCCTCGCAGCAGGCTGCCCAGAGTCTTGACAGTGATCTTGAACTGCACCCAAGGGCTCATGGGCACCACCGTCTTGTAGAGGTAGCTATCAAAGGTCATTCGCTGCACATCTCGGTCAGCGCACATCTCCACAAAGGCCTCGCGGGTGGCGTTGGAACGGTAGAACACCCGTTGTAAAATGTCCAAAACCTTGTAGGTTAGACCGTATTGGCGATCCCAACGCTTGAGGTACAGCTTGAGATCCTCCTCACTGGGGATGCGCTTCCCGCCATTGGAGGTCTCGACGATGGTCTCGGCGCACATGCGGCCCGACTTGGCGGCAAAATAGATTCCCTCGCCGCTGGACTTGGTTACATAGCCTGCCGCATCTCCTACCAAAGCCGCCCGACCCACCACACGGCGCGGACGCGGATGCTCTGGGATCGGATGGGCCTCCACCTTGATCACCTGGCCCCCCCGAATCCGCTCGGCAGCGCGGGCGCGGATCCCGGCCTGCAACTTTTGGATCTGGGCTTGGTTGACCTTCATGGTGCCGGTGCCCACTGCCACGTGGTCGCACTTGGGGAACACCCAGGCATAGAAGTCTGGAGAAACATCGTCCCCCACATACATCTCTGCCCGGTCCTCGTAGTAGGCCATTTTGTCGTCGGGGAGCCGAATCCGCTCCTGAAAGGCCAGCGCATAGTTGTAGTCGCCGGCACCGATGGCTTCTGCCACCTTGGAGTGAAAGCCATCTGCCCCAATCACCAGATCCACCGCCAGCGAACGGGGTACTCCCCGATTTGAGCCGTCCGAAAAGTCGCTGTAGTGCAGGATGTAGGGATCCCGACCATTTTGCGGGATTTCCAGATGCATCACCTTGCCGTGGATGAGCTCCGCCCCTTTTTGGCGGGCGCGGTTGCGTAAGAAGGCATCCAGGATCTCGCGGCGGCACATGCCGATATACTCATTTTCCTTTTCGAGGGCGATATCCACCTCGTAGTTGGAAGGGGAGATCATCTTCATCTTGCGCACTTTGCGGTCGATGATCTCCTCAGGGAGGTCGAACTCCGAGACCATACAGAGGGGAATGGCGCCCCCGCAGGGCTTGGCGTTGTCTAGCTTCCGCTCAAACAAAAAGGTCTCGATTCCGGCTTGGGCTAGAACTTCGGCGGCAGAGGCTCCGGCTGGGCCACCCCCAACAACAGCAACTCTCAGGCTCAAGGCGCTCTCCTCGCTGCAAATGCATCGGCTCGTCAGACAGCAGGCATCCTACCACAGCTCCCCAAAAGCGTTGCCAACCTTGACGAAGTATTGCAGTTCGGCTGGGCTCAAGGGCACGTGCTTCAGCGCTGAGAAAGGGAGCCGCCCGGCCTCAACGCTAGAGGTTGTGACGTTCTCCTCAGCCTGGATTTCAGAGTGGCTCTATCTGGGCCACTTCCACCCGGTTCTCTGGCCCTAGGCTAACGCGGAACTGTTTGGCACCTGTCGGCAAGGGATCCGGCGCCACCTCCGGCAGGTTGGCAAGAGGAGTTTCGGCGCGGCGTTCCCGGGCCAGCTCATTCTCCGGCTCGGCAGCCAACAGGGATCCCGTCTCGTCCACGCTTACCCGATAGACCAGGCTCTCTTGCAAATCGGAGGAAGACTGCCATTGCTCTGCCAGGGTGTCTCGCAGACGGAGAAGGGGATCTTCAGCCAAAGGGGGAGGGGATCCCACCGTTTTGCCGGGTTGCTCCGGCACGGTGAGCTGCTCCTGCACCGAGTTGGAGGCAGTAGGATCCCTGTCCTCCGGGGTGCGGCTGGCCCAGAGGCCAACTCCGGCCACCAGGGCGATCCCTCCCACCAGCAGCGCTGCGATCCCGGCAGGCTGTCGATACCAAGCTTGCGTCACCGGAGTTGCCAAACTGTCCAGTTGGGGCAAGTCATCGGCCACCTGAGAGAGGTTCTCTAGCAGGTCGTACAACTGGGTCATCGACAAATCCACCTGGGCAATCTGATTCTCCCCTTGGCGCACCGTGAGGCGATGAAAAATGAAATCGAGCGGACGGATGGCCACAGTGCCACTGAAGGTTCCCTTGGGGGCTCCACAGAGCTGGGATCCAACGTAGCGGTCGATCACGGTAATCAAATCCTTGAGCCAAGTGCTGTCTCCCTGCAGCGTTTTGGTGGTCTCCCCCTGGCGAATTTCCAACTGACACACAAAGTTGTGCTGAATCGCTCGCGGTGGCAGCGCCGAAGAGGTGCCTGCAGATTCGGGTGGGCTGGGCGCCTCTCCCCGCACTGTGAGCGTCGAGGTCGGTTGTTGATAGGTGTAGCTGAGGGTAACGCCGGGCATAACAACTCGCAGGCAAACAACACAGGCAAGAATCTCAAGGGCGATGAGACAAGACCGTCTCAAGGAGAGGGCAAAGCATCCGATCCGGAGCTATGGGCTACCTCCCCTTCTTCGTCGCTGCTGGCGGGCAGATCCATCTCAGGGCGGTTGAGCAGAGCTTTCCACAGGCGTTGTGCCCCTCTCGGGCTGCTGTAAAACATCAGCTCGATCAAGATGCGCAGGGCCAGCTCAGCAAGGCTGTTCTCGTCGCGCACATCCCCATCCACCATGCGGCTGCGGTAGTGGGAGATAAACTCATCCAGGTAATCGCCCACCAGTGGCTGATGGAAAGGGCTGAGCTCTTGCTCGACAGCGGTTTCCAGTTGCTCTAAGGTGCTGCGGATGCGGGCCTGTCGCTGGGCCGCCAGGTGAGCAATCACCATCACTAGGGCGCGCGCCTCTTCGATATCGACTTCTTTTCGCCCGCCGCTGCTGCGGCGCAGAGGGTTGGCATTGCGCAGCCGCCAGAGAATGACCCGATCGCCGATCTGCTTTTCCAAGTTCAGAGCCTTGGCTGCTGCCAGAACTGCCTCGGAACTCTCCCCACTTAAAGACTCCAGCCCCAGCAACAACAAATCCAACTGGGCTTTGATGGTTGCGGTAGCTGTGGTGAGGCCGGCGGGCTGAGGGTCTAACTGAGTCTGCTTAGGTTCCACCGTCACGCTGTCAATGGGAGCTTTTGGCTTTGGTAGGACTCTATGATCTCTTGTCTGGGGCAAACCTGCAACCTGATTCCCCTGCGCTTGAGGGAAAAAGGCTCTTGGCTCATGGCTCTGGTGGCTTAAGGCATTTGCGGCTGGGGGATCCCACAGGTCAAGCCCAAATCACTGTCCCTCTCCCCTCACCCCATTGCCTCTTTTGCCCCGCACCCCCCGCTTCTTGCTTTGGGAATTGCTGCCCTTGAGGGAAAGCCATGGGAAAAGATACGATTGGTAAGGGTAACCTCTTCTACAAGCTTACGACGCGCAACAAAGGATTTTCTCCGGCCCGGCTTGACTTCTCTGGGCTTGTCTGGAGCTTCGGGGCCACTGCTTTTGACTATATCAGCCACGTTGCGCCTACCTGCGCACGGTTATGAATGCTTTCGCCGCCCAATCCAGCCCTGCTCACTTGGTCTTGATCTTCACGGATCGGGTAGGCCGGCGCGGCGTTGTCTTGGACAAGATTTACTACTCGGTAGGGCGAGCCCCCAGCAACCACATCCGCCTCTACGACCCCTGTGTTTCGCGAGAGCATGCCCTAATTATCCGCATCCCGGAAGAGAACCGAGCCGGATACGGTTACATGATCTTTGACGGCAACTCGGGATCCCGCCGCAGCACCAATGGTTTGTTCGTTAACGGTAAAGCGGTTTTGTCCCATCGGCTACAGCTTTTTGACAAGATAAGGTTTGGACCGAATGTAACAGCCATCGTGGAGAGCACCGACCGCCTCAGCCCAGAGACGCTGGCAGCCCTGTTGCAGCCGCCGGCCCTCGACAAAAACGCCACCCTGGAGGGATCCCAGAGAGAGACCTCCAAAGAGTTGCCCCGAGAGAACGACGACTTCACCGCTGCTTGATTCCCTCTCCTGAATTATCCTGAATCCAGCGCCCTACCGAGTTTTGGGTTTCCGTGTCTCTCATTCCTCCTGCGCTGAGCGGCTACTGGCAAAATGGCTTTGACCTAGAAGCTCACTTGGGATCCTTCCTTGGCCTTGAGGCGGGTGAACTGCGGGAGAAGCTGCGGCTGGGGCAACAGCAGTTGGCGGAGCTGGGCCGGCGCGACTTCGGCTGGGATCAGGCAGACGCCTTTTACCGGGATCGGGTGGGATCCGCCTATTTGCTGGACTTAGCCGCTTGGCACCTGAGCAGCACCGACTACATCGGCAATACCCTGCGCCTGGTGGCGGATCAGGCCCGCGGGCGGGTGCTGGATTTTGGCGGCGGCATTGGCACCCACGCCATTGGGGCGGCTCTCTGCCCGGCGGTGGAGCAGGTGATTTTTTGGGATCTCAACCCCATCCATCGGCAGTTTGTGCAACTGCGGGCGGAAAAGTTGGGCCTAAGCGAACGGATCCACTGCCCGGAAACCTTCCCGCAAGGGATCCCCTTTGACACCGTCATCTGCTTCGATGTGGTGGAACATTTGCCGGATCCGGCAGCGCAGTTGCGTCAGTTTTACACTTGGCTCAAGCCGGAAGGCAAATTGTTGATCAACTGGTACTTTTTCAAGGGGTTTAATGGCGAATTCCCCTTCCACCTAGACGACCCGCAAAAAGTCGAGCAATTCTTTCAGGTATTGCAAAGCCATTTCCTAGAAGTGTTTCATCCCTATTTCATCACCGCCCGCTGCTACCGTAAGTGGAATAAAAGCTGAGATTGGAGAGAGAACGAATGCTGCGCTACTTGCGGGTGCTGTGGCTATTTTGGAGCACTTCTGTAGCAGCAGAAATGGAGTACCGCGCCAACTTCTTTTTTGCCAGCCTCAGCAGCTTAGGCGGCCTCGTGTCAGCTCTGTTTGGGCTTTCACTGTTCTATCAGCAGGGGCACCGCCTGGGGGGTTGGAGCTGGCCGGAGGCGCTCATCGTCTTGGGCATGTTCACCATCTTGCAGGGGGTGTCGGCCAGCCTCTTTAACGTCAACTTAAACCGCATCGTGCAGCAGGTGCAGGAGGGCACTCTGGATTTTGTTTTGCTCAAGCCCATTAGTAGCCAGTTTTGGCTGTCAACCCGGGTGTTCTCTCCCTGGGGCCTGGTGGATATCGGCTTTGGCCTGGTGCTGATTCTCTACGCCGGGATCCAGTTGCGGCTGCCGGCCTGGGCCTATGTTTTGGGTTTATTGCTCCTGCTCCTGGGATTGGTCATCCTCTACAGCCTCTGGTTTATGCTGGGGGCCACCAGCATCTGGTTTGTCAAGATCTACAACGTCACCGAGGTGCTGCGGGGCTTGGTAGAGGCGGGGCGCTTCCCCCTGGTGGCCTATCCGGTGGCCTATCGGCTGTTTTTTACCTTCGTTGTGCCGGTGGCTTTCTTGACCACAGTACCGGCGGAAACCCTGTTGGGGCGAGCCCAGTGGCCGTGGCTTGTGGGATCCGCCCTGCTGGCGGCGGGGCTGCTGGTCGGATCCCATTTGTTCTGGCGCTTTGCCCTGCGCTTTTACACCAGCGCCTCTAGTTAGGCTCCCAAATTTCTTGCCCAGAACCCCGGCACCGACAAAGTGCCCTTAAAAAACCTTCAGCCAACCCAGCAGTCGCAACCCCACCAGCTAGGAGAGGCCCAGAGGAATTAAGATGAAAGTCACGACTGTGCCAAAACCATTGGAGGCCAGCCTATGGGCGAAGCAAAGCGCCGCAAAACCCGCAAAAGCCCCGATCCTGACCAAGAGCTACTGTTTCCCCAGCTCAAAGATATTCCTCTCACCAAAGCCCAAGCCCGCACGATCTACAATTGGACAACTCGGGGCGCTTGGGCCGGCATTATTCTCCTGGCCATTGTCTGGGTGGTGGTGCGATTTGTGGGGCCTGCGTTGGGCTGGTGGCACCTGGTGGGCTAGACGGCTGGATCCTTTGAGTTTTCCTGGAGTTTCCCCATGCGATCCTATTTGGCAGCCGCCCTTCAGATGACCAGCACCCCCGATCTGGCCGGCAACCTACAACAGGCAGAGGAGTGGATTGACTTTGCGGCGCGGCGGGGATGTGAGCTGGTAGCTTTGCCGGAAAACTTTGCCTTCATGGGGCCGGAGGAAGAAAAAGCTCGCCTTGCCCCAGAGATTGCGCAGCGGGCCGAGGAGTTTTTGGCCAAGATGGCCCAGCGCTACCAGGTATTCGTGCTGGGCGGGGGATACCCGGTGCCGGATGGACAAGGCAAGGTGTACAACACCGCCGCCCTCTACAGCCCCGAGGGTAAGGAGCTGGCTCGCTACTGCAAGATCCACCTCTTCGACGTCAACCTGCCCGACGGCAACACCTACCGCGAGTCGAACACGGTGGTGAGCGGCAACGAGGTGGTGGTCTGCCAGGAAGAGCGGCTGGGCATGCTAGGTCTATCGGTTTGTTACGACGTGCGCTTTCCGGAGCTGTATCGTTCCTTGGTGGATCGAGGAGCGCAGGTGCTGTTGATCCCCGCCGCCTTTACCGCCTACACGGGCCGGGACCACTGGCAGGTTTTGCTGCAGTGTCGCGCTATTGAAAACACCTGCTACGTGATTGCTCCCGCCCAGGTGGGCACCCACTACGAGCGGCGGCAATGTCATGGCCACGCCATGATCGTGGATCCTTGGGGGACGATCCTGGCGGATGCCGGCGGCGAAAAACCAGGGGTGGCCATTGCCGAGATCGACCCGGAGCGCCTGCAGCTTATCCGGCGGCAGATGCCCTCGCTGCAGCACCGTCGTCTGGCCTGTACTGTCAGCCTTTAGGGATCCCCTATGCCTTGGCCGCCCTTGATCCTCTACAGCAAGCCCGGCTGCCACCTCTGCGAGGGCCTAGCGGAGAAGTTGCAGCAGATCCCTGAGATCGCCACGTTGGAAATCCGCGACATTACTGCCAACCCCGCCTGGTGGGAGCGCTACCAACTGGAGGTTCCCGTGCTGAGCTTGGCGGGGGATCCCGAACGATCTCTGCCCCGCCCCTCGCCGCGGCTGACGGTGGCGCAGTTGCGCGCCTGGCTGGAACAACAGTTGGGTTGACGGCTTAAGAGGCTAGCGCTTCGCTGCGGGCGGTATAGCCAGCTTGGCGCAAAGCTGCCACGGTGGCCTCGGCATCTTTAACCCAAAATTGAGATCCCAGTCTTACCCAGAGCGTGTGGGGAGGGGCGACGATGGCCGCCACAACGGGGATGCGATTTTCTTCCTTGGCTTCCGAGCGTTGACGGGTAAGAACCGCCTGCAGACGGTGTCGCTCCTCTACAGTTCCGGCAGCCTCCAGAGGGAGTTGCACCGTAACCCAACTCACCGATTCAATTGGCTGTAAGTCCTCGACAATCAATTGCACCTGTTCATCCCGCTGATCCACCTTGGCCCAGATCAATAGCCGTTGATCCACCTCCAGGCGATGGCGCAAACGTTCGTAAGTCTTGGGGAAGATCACCGCTTCGCAACTGCCGGTGAGATCTTCCAGTTGCACAATGGCCATGCGATCCCCTTTCTTGGTGGTTACGGTTTTGATGGCGGTCACTAGGGCCAGAATGCCTACAGAAGTCTCGGCTGCGTAGCCGCTCAAATCCGAGAGGTTAACGGGAGCCAACAGGCGCGCCTGCTCTTGAATCCGCCGCAGCGGGTGATCCGAAACATAAAAACCCAACAGCTCCCGTTCCAGCCTTAACTTTTCTGGCGCTGGAAAATCTTCGGTAGCAGGCCCCCGCGGCGCCTCCATAAATCCCTGGCCATCACTGCTGTCGCTGCCCAACAAATCAAATAGGCTGGCTTGACCAATGGCTTTGGACTTGGCCCGCTCCGTCGCCCAGGTGAGAATGGGATCCAGATCCACCATTAATTGCTTGCGGTTGGGGGAAATACAATCAAAAGCGCCTGCACAGATCAGCGACTCGATGGCGCGACGGTTAACCAGGCGCAGATCCACCCGCTGGCAAAAGTCGGCCAAAGAGGTGAAGGGGCCCCCCGCCTGGCGGGCAGCCAGGATGTTTTGAATCGCCCCCTCACCCACATTCTTCACCGCCCCTAGACCAAACAAAATGCTGGATCCTTGGGGGGTAAAATCCAGCCCAGAGCGGTTGATATCGGGCGGTTGAATCTGGATCCCTATCGACAGACAATAGGTGATATAGCGCTGCACCTTATCTTGATCCCCTCCCACAGAAGAAAGCAGCGCCGCCATGTATTCTGTTGGATAATTGGCCTTGAGATAGGCTGTCTGGAAAGTAATCAGTCCATAGGCCGTAGAGTGAGATTTGTTGAAGCAATACTCGGCGAAAGCAACCATCTGGTCAAATAGTTCCGTGGCCACTTCCTTGGCCACACCTCGCTCCAAAGCTCCCCGGACGAATTGCTCCCGCTGTTGCTCCATCTCGGAAACTTTCTTTTTCCCCATCGCCCGCCGCAGCAGGTCGGCCTGGCCCAGGGTATAGCCGGCCATGTCCTGGGCAATGCGCATGATCTGTTCTTGGTAGAGAATGGCGCCGTAGGTATCTTGAAGGATTGGCTTGAGGAGATCGTGGGCATAGGTTACCGGCTTGCGGCCATGTTTGCGATCGATAAAGTCTGGGATCATGCCCGTATCCAATGGCCCCGGTCGGTAAAGAGCCAAGACCGAGGAAATGTCTTCTAAGTTGGAAGGCTTGAGCTCTCGCACCACCTGCTTCATCCCAGAAGATTCCAGTTGGAAGATCCCTTCCAGCTCTCCCTTTTCCAAAAGTTGGTAGGTTTTCTCGTCATCCAAGGGTAGGTTATCCAGGTCGATGGTGACCCCTCTGTGCTCTCGAATCAGCTCCACAGCCCGCTGGATCATCGTCAGGTTGCGCAGCCCCAAAAAGTCCATCTTCAGCAGGCCCAGAGACTCAATATCTTCCATCGAGTACTGGGTAATGATTTGGCCTTCGTTATTGTACTGCAAAGGCACAATTTCATCCAAGGGATCCTTAGAAATAACTACACCGGCAGCATGAACTCCAAAGGTTTTGTTGGTGCCCTCCAACAGGCGGGCCAGCTCGATCCAGCGGTGAGTGGTTGGGTCTTTCTCGTATTTTTCTTTGAACTCTGGAGCCGGCGTGTTCTCGCCGATCATCTCCTCCAGTTTGGCAGGCTTACCCCGCGATACCGGGATCAGCTTTGCCATTTTGTCGGCTTCGGCATAGGGAATATCGAGCACCCGGGCAACATCTTTGAGAATAGCTTTGGAAGTCATGCGGTTAAAGGTGATGATTTGGGCCACTCGCTCTTGACCATACTTGCGGGTTACATAGTCGATCAGCTCTCCCCGCCGCTCGATGCAGAAATCGGTATCGATATCCGGCATCGATTGCCGTTCTGGGTTGAGAAAACGCTCGAAGAGCAACCCATATTTGACAGGGTCAATATTGGTAATTTGCAGGGCATAGGCCACCAGGGATCCGGCTGCCGAACCGCGGCCTGGGCCTACTGGGATCCCGTGCTCGCGGGCATAGCGAATGTAGTCCCAAACCACCAGGAAATAGCTGGAGAAGCCTTTTTGTTGGATGATGCTTAGTTCAAAGCGCAGGCGCTCCTGATAGTTTTCTGGAATCTGATCTGGATAGGCAACGCCGCAGCGTTTTGCCAAGCCCTGCCAGGCCAATTCGGTGAGATAGCTATCGGCAGAATGGCCCGGTGGAACCGGGTAGTCGGGCATGCGCATTTCCCCAAATAGGTCATAGCCCTCGATCTTTTCCAGCACCTTGAGGGTGTTGGCAATGGCTTCATCGATCACCTCTTGCTCCAGGTGATCGCGGCAGAGGCGGCGCATTTCTTCTGGGCTTTTCAGGTATTCCGTCCCACTGTAGCGAAGGCGATCTTTCTCGGTGAGAGATTTGCCTGTTTGGATGCAGAGCAGGGCATCGTGGGCCTCCACATCCCAGCAGGAGATGAAGTGGCTATCATTGGTGAGGATGATCGGGATCCCCAATTCGCGAGCAATGCGCACCAATTGCACATTGACAAAGCGGTCTTCTCGATAGCCGTGATCCTGGATCTCAATGTAGTAATCGTCTCCAAACTGTTCTTGATACCAGGCGGCAACCTGGCGGGCAATTTCTGGCCGCCCCTGCAAAATGGCCTGGGGCACTTCCCCAGCTCGACAGCCGCTGGTCACGATCAACCCCTCTTTGTATTGGGCCAAATACTCTTTGTTGATGCAGGGGCGAGCAAAGATCCCCTTGCCTTGAACGCCGTGGAGATGGGAAATAGTGGTTAGCTTCACCAAGTTTTTATAGCCCTGGGTGTTTTTGGCTAGAACCACTTGGTGATACTTGGGATACTTGCGGCTTTTGTCTCGAATATCGCCGTTGATAACATACATCTCGTTGCCAATAATCGGCTTGATCCCTTTGCTTTTACACAGTTTCACCAGCTCAATGGCCCCATACATGACGCCGTGATCGGTCAGGGCCAGTCCTGGCAAACCCATCGCCACCACCTGCTCAATCAAACGCGGCAATTGGCTAGCCCCGTCCAGAAGGCTGTACTCGCTGTGCAAGTGCAAGGGGACAAAAGACATGGCAACGCTATGGGTAGAGGGATCCCTTCAACCTTAGCCCAGCGCCCTTTTTTCCAGTTGCCGCCAGCTGCCGCTACAGTAAAGTCAGGCCGACGTTTTCTCCCTTTGCTTGCATGGAGACTCCCCTTCGCCTCACCCAGTACTCCCACGGCGGCGGCTGCGGCTGCAAAATTGCCCCGGCGCTGCTGCAGCAGATTCTTAAGGAGCTGCCTCTTCTTTGGTCAGATCCGGCCCTGTTGGTGGGGGCTGAAACGAGCGACGATGCCGCCGTCTACCAACTCAACGACGAGCAGGCCCTGATCCTAACCACCGACTTTTTCATGCCCATCGTGGACGATCCGGTGGATTTTGGCCGCATCGCCGCAGCCAACGCTCTTTCTGACGTTTACGCAATGGGGGGTAGGCCCATTCTCGCCCTCGCCATTTTGGGCATGCCGGTCAACACGCTGCCCCTGTCGGCTATTCGGGAGATCATGGCCGGGGGAATCCAGGTCTGTCAGGAAGCCGGGATCCCTTTGGCCGGGGGGCACTCCATCGATTCGCCCGAGCCCATCTTCGGCTTGGTGGCGGCAGGCCTGGCTCACCCGCAGCACATCCGCCGCAACGCCACGGCTCAGCCCGGCGACGACCTCATCCTAACCAAGCCGCTGGGGATCGGGGTGATGACCACCGCCCTAAAAAAGGGTCAGCTTAGCGCAGCGGGCTACCCCGAGGTTTTGCAGGTGATGACTCAGCTTAACCGCATCGGCCCGCAACTGGCGCGGCGACCCCAGGTTCACGCCCTAACCGATGTAACGGGGTTTGGCCTCTTGGGACACTTGCTAGAGGTCTGCCGTGGCTCAGGGGTAAGCGCTGAGTTGGATCTGGCTGCTATTGCCTTTTTGCCCGAGGCCCTCTCCTTGGCGGAGGCGGGGATCTTCCCAGGTGCAGCCCGCCGCAACTGGCAAGGCTATGAAGGCGTAGAGGCCGACTCTCTACCGGAGTGGCAGCAGTTGCTCTTGTCGGATCCGCAAACCAGCGGCGGCTTACTGCTGGCGGTGGATCCCGCCTTCACCGCAGAGCTTTTGCAAGAGCTCCACAGCGCCGGCTACTCCTATGCTCGCCGCATTGGCCGCTGCCAGGCCAGCGAAGGGATCGCCATTCGGGTTGTCGGCGAGATCCAAACCCCCCGCCAGTAGCTTGGGGGAAGGCCACGTTTGGCCCTCTCCCCCCAATCTATGAAGATTTGGTCAAGCAGAGCTGCGAAAGTTGAAGATCTCATGTAAGGGGAAGGGGAGCTGAGATATCTTAAAGAGGTATGAACGAGCCCTCTCCCAACAGCCATAGCCTGGTTCAGTGGGTTGAGCCAGGTCAACTGATTCGCAGCCTCAGCAGCGGCCAATTGCTGATGGTGGATCCGCAGCGGCACAACGCCTTGATCATCTGCAAGACGTTTCATGCCGAGTTTGCCGGGCCGGGCGCTGCGGTGGGGGGGCCCTTGGATGTGGAGTCGAGCAGCGTGATCCCGATTGGGGATGTGGCTCTGTTGCATCCCCAGAGCTATCAAGAGCGGCAAAACGCCTATACCAAGCGGCTGCACTGGATGCGCTGGTTACAGCAGATCACCGATAATCCTTTGCCGGCCCAGCGGGCGCGGATTTTGCTCTTTAGCTTGGAGGAGTTTTTCTCTGCGGAGTTGGTCAAGCAGTTGCCGGATGACATTTTGGCGCGGCTGGTGGGGGTGCTGCCGCAGACCATCGCCGCAGCTCGGATGGAAATGATGGCCCCCTGCAGCCGCGGCTATTCCCTGGCCGGCTAGGGGGATCCGTTCAAGATTGGACGGCGTGGGCAGTGTCTTCGAAATAACCCCAAAGCTTAGCTACACTAAAAGCCAACTTCGTTCTGGCAACTCGCCCAACCGGGACCCTGGCCTCATGCAGTGGTGGAAACGGCTGCGCCAAAATCGCTGGGCTCAAGTGGGAGCCTACATTCTCGTTTTTTTCTACGTCTGCGCCATTTTTGCCGAGTTTGTTGCCCCCTACAGCCCGCTGGAATCGCAGCCAGGGGGATCCCTTTTGCCCCCCACCGCCATTCACTTGTGGGATGAGTCGGGCGCTTGGCTGGGGCCCCACGTTTACCCCACCCGCCAGGGGCCGGTGGATCTGGAAACGGGCGAACGTCCGCTTTTGGTGGATAGCAGCCGTCCCGCCGGGATCCGCCTGTTTGTGGCCGGCACCCCTTACCGTTGGCTGGGGCTGATCCCCTGGGATCGACATTTGTTCGGCACCGTCCCCCTGCGGCCAGAGGAAGGGCTGCCGGTAGCGCGGCTGCACCTGCTGGGCACGGATGATCAGGGCCGCGACTACTTCAGCCGTCTGGTCTATGGCGGGCGCGTCAGCCTGTTTGTTGGCCTGGTGGGCATCGGCATCTCTTTTCCCATCGGCCTGCTGGTGGGGGCCATATCCGGCTACTTCGGCGGCTGGGTGGATACGCTGCTGATGCGGCTGACTGAGGTGTTGATGTCGATCCCAACCCTGTATTTGCTGGTGTCGCTGGCGGCGGTGTTGCAGGTGAACCCGCTGACCGGCGTGCCCTTCAGCAATGCCGAGCGCTTTTTGGTGATTGTGGCCATCCTCTCTTTTGTGGGTTGGGCGGGCTTGGCCAGGGTCATTCGGGGCCAGGTGCTGTCCTTGCGGGAGCGAGACTTTGTGCAGGCGGCGCGGGTGGCCGGGGCCGGATCCCTGTATCTGCTGGTGCGGCATATTCTGCCTCAGACCACCACCTACGTGGTGATCTCGGCAACCTTGGCGGTGCCCGGCTACATCGTGGCGGAGTCGGTGCTGAGCTTGATCGGCCTGGGGATCCAACAGCCGGATGCGTCTTGGGGAAATATGCTGTCGCTGGCCACCAATGCTTCGGTAATCATTCTGCAGCCTTGGCTGGTGCTAGCCCCCACCCTGATGGTGGTGCTCACCTCTTTGTCTTTTAACTTGCTGGGGGATGGTCTGCGAGATGCCCTCGACCCGCGGGATCCATTTTGAGGAGAAGCTGCTTCCGAATTGTGACGGTTCAGGGGAAATGCGAGGGTCTGCCGTTCACCGCTTTCCGTCGGGATAGAGCCGATTTAGCCCCTTGCGAGCCTTAGCATAAACATCCAGGGTGGCATTCATTTTTAGGATCTGGCGGTAAACTTGCTCGGCCCGGGCGATTTCCCCCTCCTGCTCCAACTTCTCGGCCAGCTTGAGCAAACTTTGGGCCGAGGGATCCGCCAAAGAACCCTGCTCCTGCAGTTGCTGCAGCTCTTCCAGGCGCTCCTGCACCATTGGTCGCAACAGCCAGGAATCATCCAGATCCAACACCTCTCGGTAGTAGCGCTGGGCCTCTTTGAAGTTCTTCTGCTCGTCGTAGGCTTCCGCCAGTTGCAGAGCCAGCTCCGCCGTGGGCCGATCCTTAAACTGGCGATGCAGTTGGTTCAGCCGCCGCAGGAAGGGGGATCCCTGCTGCGGGTTTTGTAAATCCGGGGCGTGTTGAACCGGCAGATAGTTGCTCCTCTCCGCCGATTGTTGAGGGGAAGGGGCAGGCTCCGCGGCTTGAGATCGAAGGGGCGTTTGACGGCTGATGCTTTTGGGGTCAATGGGGGCGGGCTTGTAGACCCAAACCGGCTGATCCGGAGAGGATGCCGGTGGGGTTGGGTGTGGGATCGGCTGGGGCAAGGGAATGGTCTTGCGCTCCGGCGGTTCAGAAGGGGGTTGCTTCAGTTCTGCAAGGGTGCCGGGAGGTTTGGGGGCTTGGAATTGAATTGCTTTGGCAGTCTCCCTGCGCTCTTGGGCCAATTCTCGATAGAGGGCGGCCAATTGGGCATACCCCGCTTCTTCGTAGGCGGTGGCCAGCCAACGGGCATTCTCCGGGCTGGGATCCGCACGATAAGCCCGCCGCAGCAACTGCAAAGCAGTGCCATAATTGCGCTCTCGAATGGCTGCCTGCCCCAAACTGGCTGAGCTGACCCCGGTTGTATCGCTAGCCATGGTTCTCCGTTATGCCTTGCTGTGCAGCGATAATAAATCAGTTTTCCTTTTCCAAGCCAGCCACTCAGGGCAACCTTGGCAACTGGATCCCTTGGCCATAGCATACCCTTGTCGAGCCGAACGCTGACTGTTGGGAAAGACTTCTCTTCTTGTTGGGATCTGCTCGATAGACATCTTTAGCCGATGTTGATTTGAGATTGAGGCGTTGAGATCTGGATGTGAGGCGTACTTTCAAGCTAGCTTGTAGTCAAGACCCGAGCAGCGACAGGTTTCGGCGCAAACATGATTCAACAGTTTCGAGAGCGGTACCCTATGGGCAGTTTGCTTACCGATCTGTTGCGCGTAGAAGAAGGGATCTACATTGTCAAAGCCCAGGTGGTGGTGAACAACACGGTTCTGGGCAGTGGTATTGCCGGCTCCAACACAGTAGAAGAAGCGGAAGATGCTGCGCTGAAGCGCGCTTTAAACCACGCAGGATTCGGTCATTCCGCAACTTCCTTGAGCTTGGGTATGGATTCTGCTGCCGCCAGGCTGCCCTATTTGCCAACTCCCGACTTGGCCTTGGCCAATGGGCGCACCCACTCTTCTCCTGCCCCTCAAGCCCCTGAGCCAACAGGGATCCCTGTCCGACAGCAGTCGCTCCCGGAGCTGCCCAACCTGAGGGAGCCAGAGGCCCAGGGGGAGGATTTGTCGGACATCATTGCTCAAACAGATGTCGAGATGCAGCGTATTGGCTGGGGCCGCAAGGAAGGACAAGAGTTCCTGGAGCGTCGCTTCCAGAAAAAATCTCGCCACCAACTGAATGAGGCCGAACTGCGGGAGTTCTTGCGTTATTTAAAACAGCAGCCGTCACGCCTCAACAGCGAGCCTCGTTTATGAACTACCCCACCGCGTAGGCGGGTGGGGTTTCCTCACCCGCTTGGCAGCAGAGCTTTTGTCTCTTCCTCTGCCCCAGTTGCTTCATCGATCCCGTGTACCGGGTCTCTGAAGTAGAGCTGAAGCATCCAAGACTCACGAGGCGG
>NZ_JANSIY010000032.1:0-6911 GCF_047462295.1 Synechococcus sp. H60.3
CTAGGGTGGCTGCCTGTTGGGTTTTCACCCTGCCCCCCTGCTGCTCCTGCCAGAAGCTCTCCACCCAACCCCGCCGCTGCAGCTCCCGCAGAGCCACCTCGGCGCCAGGCACCTGCTGCTGGAGGTAACGCCAAGACAGCTCCCCCCCCTTCTCCTGGAGCAGCCGCAGCAGAGCCTGGGCAGCCGGCGAACATTCCCCGTGCGGGGATCCCACCAGGCGGATTCGCCGCTGGGAGCGGCTCAGCAAGCCCGGCGGCAAAACGGTGCGCACCACCTGGGCCAGGGGGGTGAGGTAGTAGTCGGCTACCCGCTGCAGCAGCGGCCAGAACTCCTTGGGCAGGATCCCTTTGGCCACCACCGCTTCAATCTCCCGCACCGACTGGGGATCCACTCCTGTCGGCAGCTCCGAGCGCCAACCCAGCGCCAGCGCCCCCGCCACCTGTGGACCAAAGGGAACGCTGAGGAGATCGCCCGCTTCTGGCTCCCATCCCTCTGGCACGCGATAGGTGAAGCAGCCCCCCAAGTGGGGATGATCCACCCACACCTCCAGCCAGCGGGGAGGAGCAGGATCCCTCACGGTCGAGGCAAAAACCGCGGCAGATCCACTGCCCGCTTATCGGGGCGAGCCGGCAAAGGCCGGGACTGTTCGCGTAAGCGGGACGGAGTCCATAGCCCAGACTTGGGCTTGGCGGCCTGGAGCGAGGCGAGAGACTCAGACCGTGTTGGCATGTCGGCAGTATTGGGATCCGCTGCACCAGCGCGAGGTGGGATGTCTAGTCCCTTGCGCTCCAAAGCCGTCTTCAGGCTGAGCAGGTGCATCTGCTGCTGCTCGTACTTCTCTCTCAGGGAGCGGTTTTCTTCGGAGAGGGCGGCGCGTTCCGCCTGCAAGGCCCTCACCTGCCCCTCCAAGGCCTCTGTTTGCTCCTGCAGATGGGTGACAGCGATCTGGGCAGAGCGCAATTGCGATTGCCAGGTGGGTTGGTCGGCAAGCTGGGCCAGAGCTGCTTGGAGCCGCTGCTCCAGATCACCAAGGCGCTGCTGGGCCTGGGCGTACTGTTCCTCCAGACGGCGGTGCTCCTGCTGCCAATGGGCAATTTCCGCCTGCGCTTGGGAGAGGGCAGCTTGCAGCGCTTCGACCTGGGCTTGCCACTGCTGTTGCTGCTCCCGGGAGTCGTGACGCCATTGCTCTTGCTGAGCTTGCAAAGCAGCCAGCTGCGCCTGGGCATCGGCCAGGGCCGCTTCCAATTCCTGACGTTGTTCCTGCCAGCGCTGCTCCGCTTCCGCCTCTGTCTCGGCATAGCCCGCCAGACGCGCCTCGAGATGTTCCCGCTGTTCTTGCCAGGCTGCCTGTTGGTCGTTGTACAGAGCCCGCAGGCTGTTCAGCTCCGCCTGGGTTTCGGCAATTTGGGTGCGGGCCAACGAAAGCTCTGCCTTGAAACGCTGTAACATCTCCACCCGTTTTTCCGCCAGGTCTTGCGCTTCCAGCAGAGAAGCCTGGAGCTCCTGCTGACGGTGTTCCCACTGACGGCGCTCCTGGGCATGGGCCAGCCGCAGCTGCTCGATCTGCTCCTGTAAGGCTTCGATGTCTTGGCGCTGCCGCTCGTTGAGGCGTTGCCGCGCCGCCAGCTGAACTTCCTGCTCCGAGAGCTGAACCTTTTGCTCTGCCAAAGTTTGTTGCAACTGGCGCAGGGCGTGTTCCCGCTCCTGCAGCGTCTTTTCTTGCTCAGCCACCTTCTGGCGTAGAACCCGGCATTCCGCTTCCAAAGCAGCGTCTGCAGGCGTTTGGGCTTTCAATTGCAAGAGCTCTATCTGCTGTTGCTGCTTGCGAGACTGCAGTTCCCTCTCGGCCAGTTGAGTGCGCAGCGCCTGCACTTCGGCTTGTAGCTTTTCCTGAAGGATAAGCCGTTCTTGCAGCTCTGCTTCGACTTTAAGCAGCCGTGACTCCAACTGCTGCCGCTGCCTCAGGGCCAACTGCCGCTCTGGATTGGGATCCGGTTCCGTTCGCGTCAGCGGGACGGAGTCCTTGGCCGACTGGCCAGCTTGAGCCTCGAGAAAGGTAGGATCCGAGTCACCTGAGGAGGAAGCACGCATAGGTTGAAGCGAAGATGAAGATGGGGAGGTACAGGATAAAGTTCCCTGCAGTATAGAGAAGTTTTCCGGTGGGTTCAAGCTGGGGAATGGATCTTGTAAGGTCTCTTTCCGATTCCTCTCCGCCCGCCCTGGGGTGACATCGAGGCTTGTTGGCCGCACCTCTCGTCTTGGGGGCTCCGCATCAGGGAGTTGAGCTGGCAGCGGAACATCTGTTTGGCCGTTTTTTCGCCGCGGAGCGTGCACGCGACGAGAAGACGTCTCCCTCCCCCCAGAGGCAAACCCCGGCCCGTGGTTGCCTTGAGAGCTTGCCACGATTGCCCCCTTTCTTCACCCACGACACCCCTACCGCTGCTGGAGATCCCTACAGACCGCCCCCACCAATAGTTTGCACCATTTTTTATTGGCACCATATAATTCGGCGGTGTTTGAACGCGTCTTTATCCAACGGCGGGGGCCCTTCGCCCAGGGATCGGCGTAGGTCTCCAAGGGATTGAGGCAGCGTCAGGCTGAATGGATCGACGCTTTGAGGTTCTGATACAGTCACGCTGAACACCGCTGTTCGCGACAGCGGGACGGAGTCCCCACAGGATGGCGACATCCCGCAACGCCCTGAGGAAGATCCCCAGAGCTCCATTCCAATCCCGCGGCAAGGTGTGTTTGCACACGGGACACCGGAACACCCGGCTGCCTTGCAGCCCAGAGTGGACAGAGCCGCACCTGGTGCAGGTCTGGCTGGTGTAGGCCTCGGAAACGTCCACCACCGTCTGCTATCAGACCAATGGAGCTTAGCGGACTCGAACCGCTGACCCCTTCAATGCCATTGAAGTGCTCTACCAACTGAGCTAAAGCCCCAGTCGCAGCTTTCTGGCAAGAGCGTGGGCAAGCGACTTATGCCTGCTCTAGGCTGCAATTTTAGCCTGTAGAAGCTGCTTTGGCGGTGAAGAGTACGGGAATCCATCCTAAATAGACAGGAGATCCTTGTCAAGAGTTGGGTTAGAGCGTTCAATGACGAAAGTAGGTAGAGCAGGGATCCACCTGGCTCCTGCCCTCTGCCGCAGGAGCTTGCCGGGTGATAGAACGGAGTCAGTAACGGTTGGAGGGCTTGTGACCCAGGGATCTCAGCTTGACCGCATTTTGGCCGCTTCCTTGCTGGTGGTCTGCCTGATTGCGGCTGTTATTGGCGGCACACGACCTGCCGCAGAGTCGGTTCGGGGTGGCGTCGGGCTAGAGGCCCCCCGAGGGGCAAATCGCATTGAGGTGGTCACCATCGAGGGAACGATCGGAGGCCCGCGGGGCTCGACTTTGGTGGGTTTGCCAACTTCTCCTTTGGATCAGCTGCGGGAAGCCATCGAGGATCGCGCCGTTAAGGCCGTGTTGCTGCGCATCAACAGTCCTGGGGGAGCCGTGGGATCCAGCCAGGAACTCTACCGCGCCGTCACGGCCCTGCGGGAGGCCGGTAAGCCGGTGATCGCCGTCATGGAGGACGTTGCCGCCAGCGGCGGCTACTACGTGGCCAGTGCTGCCGACAAGATCTACGCCAACCCAGGTACTCTGACCGGCAGCATAGGGGTAATCATTAGCGGCCTTAACTTTGGCAAGTTGCTCGAGAACTACGGCGTAGAGCCGCAGACCTTCAAAACCGGCGAGTACAAAGACATTCTTTCCCCTTTCCGCGCTGCTACCCCTCAGGAGCAACGTCTGCTGCAAGACTTGGTGGAGGATACCCTCGACCAGTTTGTTCGCGATGTGGCCCGTGGACGCCAGCGCTTGCCGGAAAACGAGGCAGAAAAGGTGCTGGATGCGGAGATGATCGCGCGGCGGCAAAGCTTGGATGAAGCGCGGGTGCGACAGTTGGCCGATGGGCGCATCTTCACCGGGGCGCAGGCTGTAGAGTTGGGCCTGGTGGATGCCCTGGGAGGATATACCGAAGCCGTGGAAGATCTGCGGCGGATGACGGGGGATCCCTCCTTGTCACCAGCAGGGGAGAGAGATCCGTTCCAACGCGCCCTGCAGCGGCTCTTGAGCCAAGGACTGCCTCCGCAAGGGCAAAATCTCTGGCTGGCCCGACTGTTGGGAAGCAACGAGGTGGCCGGGATCCCGGAAGTGCCGCTGCTGTGGATGGCGCCCGGCTGGACTTTGCGCTAAACCTGACAGTGATGAATAGGCTTGGTGTGAGGGGTGAAGCTGTGGATCAAGAATTGTCCACGCCGGACGACGCTTCTGCGCTGGCGGCGGCCGTGCATAGCCCTCTGGCCACGGCGTTTGCCCCGTGGACCCAGAGCGATGCCCTAGGCCAGGGATCCCAGGGGGCGGATCCCGTTGGCGAGACGGGGTTCTGGCCGGATTGCAACCCAGAGCGGGAGCTGCTGACCAGCCGGGCATGGGTGGAAATTGACGCGGCCCAATTGCGAGAAAATCTGCGTCTGTTGCAGACCCGCCTGGGCCCAAATGTGGAGATCTGGGCAGTGGTCAAGGCCAATGCCTATGGCCATGGAGCTCGCTTGCTGGCTCCCCTGCTGGTGGCTGCCGGCGCCAAGGGGCTGTGTGTGGCCACCCTGTCAGAAGGGATCGAGCTGCGCCAGGCCGGCCTCCAGGCTCCCATCCTGGTCTTGGGTGCTTTGAATACCTGGGCCGAGCTGCAGCAGGCCATGGCTGCACGGCTGGAGGTTAGCCTTACCCGGGCCGAGCAAATTCCCCTGCTGCGCCAGGTGGCCCGTTGGGCTGGGCGCCCTGTCCCCGTCCACCTCAACGTGGATACAGGCATGACGCGCTTGGGGATCCCTTGGCAGGAGGCTGCCGCCGTGTGGGGGCAGATCTGCCGGATCCCCGAGCTGGAAGGCTGTAGCCTATTTTCCCACTTCGCAACAGCAGATGAGCCCGATTCTCCGGTGATGGCCCAGCAAGAGGCCCGCTTTGCCCAGGTGGTGGAGCAGATCCGCCAGGCCGGGGATCCCTTGCCCCCCCTGCATCTGGATAACTCCGCCGGCGCCCTCACCCGTCTTCACTACTCCCGCGTGCGGCTGGGGTTGGCTCTCTATGGCTTGTCTCCTGCCCCGCACCTGCAGGTGGCGGGGTTGCGGCCGATCCTGCGCCTTAAAGCGCGGCTGACCCACATCCAAACCGTACCCGCCCACACCGGCGTCAGCTACGGGCATTGCTACATTACCTCTCGCCCCAGTCGTATTGCCACCCTAGCCATCGGCTATGCCGATGGGATCCCCCGGCGGCTTTCCGGCTGGCTGCGGGGGTGGGTGCGCGGCGGCCTCATCCAGCAGGTGGGCATGATCACGATGGATCAGTGCATGTGGGATGTAACCGAGAGGCCGGATATTCAGGTGGGCGATGTGGTGGAGCTGCTGGGCCCTCACGTAGAGAGGATGGGCTTATCCATCCAGGATTGGGCCGAACAGGTGGGCACCATTTCCTACGAACTGCTGTGTGGGCTTTCTGCCCGCCTGCCGAGGATACTCGTCAACGAAGGGGCCGCTAGCAGTAGCCCTGTTTGCTGAGCTGGGTACGCTAGAGGGTAGGAGATCCTGGCTGGAAGAGAGGCGGGGACAATTCGCCATCGGCAATGGAAAGGAGGCAGCCATGGAGGCACGCAAACCCCTAAGGAGGCTGGAAAATCAAATGGAGCGAGCCGTCCTCGAAGCCGTAAACGAGATGCTCCTGCTGGAAAGCCAGCAGCGCTACTGCTCCTGCGAAAGATTCTGTCACGATGCAGCCGCCCTGGCCCTCAACAACCTCCCACCTCGCTACGCCACCAGCTTTGAAGGCTCCATCTCCACTCTGGAAGCTATCCAAGCGGATCAAGAGCTGCAGAGGCAAATTCGCCTGGAGGTGGCGAAGGCGATGGACAGGGTGGCGGCCAATCCCCGCTGTCCAGAGCCTGACTGCCCGCTGCTACAGAGCGATGCTGAGACGGTAGAGTTAGAGCTAGCTCCCAGTGATACCTGACTTCGAGGAATGGCTGCAAGCGTCTCCCCTGTGCCCGTGGCCTTTCTAGGCCCTGCCGGAACCTATACGGAGTTGGCCGCTCTGCTGGCCTGTCCTGAGCAGCCCCACCTCCACAGCCAGGGATCCCATCCTCTGGAGCCCTATCCCACCATTGGCGCCTGCTTGTCAGCGGTGGCTACTGGCCAGCAAGAATGGGCGGTGGTGCCGGTGGAAAACTCCGTCGAGGGCGGGGTCTCCATGACCCTGGATGCCCTCTGGCAACTGGAGGGGCTGAGCATTCGCCAGGCGCTGATCCTGCCAATCCGTCATGCCCTCATCGGCTGTGCCTCCCGGCTGGAGCAGATTGAGCAGGTCTATTCCCATCCCCAAGCCTTGGCCCAATGTCAGGCGTGGCTGCGATCCCATCTGCCCCAGGCCACCTTGATCCCGACCCGCTCGACCACCGAAGAATTGGATCGGCTGCGAGCGCAGCCCAACGCTGCCGTCGTTGCCTCAGAGCGGGCCGCTGAGCTCTACCAACTGCCGGTCTTGGCCTGTCCCATCAACGACCACCCGGATAATTGCACCCGCTTTTGGGTGGTGGGCCGCCGTGGATCCTCACCGGGGGGATCCCATACTTCCTTGGCCTTCAGCCTGCCCCACAATGTGCCGGGGGCGCTGCTAAAGCCGCTGCAAGTCTTTGCGGAGCGGGGCCTCAATATGTCGCGCATCGAGTCGCGCCCCACCAAAAAATCGGCGGGTACCTATGTCTTTTTTGTCGATCTGGAGAACCCGGTTGGCCAGCCCTACCTGGATGCAGAGGTGATCGCTGCCCTGGAAGGGATCGCAGAAACCCTGAAGCTTTTCGGCAGCTACCCCGTCCA
>NZ_JANSIY010000032.1:7011-20255 GCF_047462295.1 Synechococcus sp. H60.3
GCTTCCCAAGGGCGGCCACCAGCGAGTTTTTCCCCATAGGGGAGGGCAAGGCGTTGAAGGGAGGAGTTGCTACTGGTTGTCCAGGGCTTGGTAGTTCTGCCAGGCTTGCCAAAAAACGTAGAGGGAAAGCCCAGCAAGAAAGGTTCGGAAAAGCAGGCTGACGATCTCATCCGGCAGCTTGGGCAGGGTGCGGGTGCTGATCTGGACGCCGACCAACCCCCCTGTACCCAGGATCAGGCCCGGGAGCCAGAGCACATTCCGGCGGATGGTGCCATCTCCAAAGCCGAGAGCGTTCGCCATCCAGTTGCCCAGGCCCGCATGGCCGAGGGTAGCAGCAGTTGCCGTGAGAACAATTGCCCCCAAACTGGTTTGGATGGCCACCTTGAGGGTTTCCCGCAACAGCAGGATCTGCAGCGGCACCATGATGATGCCACCGCCGATGCCGAAAAGCCCCGCCAACAAGCCAGCAGCGCCACCAGTGAGGGTGCGGGCTAGCCACGGCGGCATCTGACTGCCGGCAGCAACAACTGGCCTCTCCAACGCTTGGGCGTGGGCGACCACGGTTTTGCGCAGCTCCACCAGGTAAATGTTCGACAGCAACAGCACCCCAAAGGCCGCTAGTAGCAGATAGCCGGGCAGGCGACTGGCGAGGATCGCCCCCCCCTGAGCTGTAACCAGAGCCGGGATCCCTAGCAGGATCACCCGTTTGGGATCCAGCATCCCCATGCGCCAGTTTTGGATGCTGCCCGCCAGGGAGGTGAGGAGAATGGAAAAGTTGCTGGTGGCCACCGCCTGCAGCGGCGGGATCCCCAAGCTCACCTGCAGGGGCACCAAGATTGTCCCGCCGCCGATACCCAGAAAGCCGGCTAGGATCCCTGCCACCAGGCCGCCGATTGCCAAGGCCAACCCCTCTTCTACCACGATTGCTCAACCTTGCCTCTCCACCAAGCCTTTGCCATCCTCGCCCTCCCCACCCATGACCGGCTGGCAGAAGATACCGCCTGGATGCCGGCGGCAAAGCTAAGACAAAAAGCTCCGGCAGGGTTTGGCCTCCCTCCAGGCGCATCCATCTAAGGCAATCCGCTCCACCTCGGAAGCCAACTTCAAGGCCTTCAGGGCCTGCTCCCCGCCCACCGACGGCTGATTGCCCCCCCGCACACAGTTAATAAAGTGCTCCAGCTCGGCGTGGAGCTTGTCAATGGGGTCGATGTGAACCTTCTCGATGAGGCAATCCCGCTGGTAGGATCCCTGGCCGTAGTCGCTGCTGCTGCCGCCTCCCTGGCGGTAGATGGAGATCTCGTTGTGCAGAAAGTCGGCCTCCACGAGGGCATTTTTGCAGTGGACGGCAATTTTGCGCACCTTGCGGTGGGTAACCTTGCTGGCCGTGAGGGTGGCGATGGCGCCGTTGGCAAAGGTGAGGGTGGCAGTGACGTAGTCCAGGTAGCCCAGCTTGGAAGCGCGGTTGCCGCTGGCGGTAATTTGGGTTACTGGGGAAGGGATCAGCTCCAGCAACAGGTCGATGTCGTGGATCATCAGGTCAAACACCACCGACACGTCGCTGGCGCGGTCGGAATAAGGGCTAAGGCGATGGGCCTCAAAGGCCAAGGGTTCCTCGCGCTGCAAAACTTGCCCCAGCCTTTGAAAAACAGGGCTGAAGCGCTCGATGTGCCCCACCTGCAAAATGCAATTGCAATCGGCGGCGCGGTTGACCAGGGATTCTGCCTCGCCAATGCTGGCGGCAATGGGCTTTTCGATCAGCACATGAACCCCCGCCTCTAGGCAGGCGATGCCCACCTCGTGGTGCAAAACCGTCGGCACAGCGATGGCCACTGCCGCTACGTGGGGCAGGAGGTCGCGGTAATCTTCGTAGAAGTGAACGCGGTGGCGGCTGGCCACATCCAAGCCTCGCTCCACATTGATATCGGCTACCCCTACAACCTGCACATCCTTCATCAGGCTGAAGACGCGGGTGTGGTGCTGGCCCATGTTGCCAACCCCAATCACGCCGACGGGGACAGGCTGCCCTGTGTAGGCCGGTGGACGGCGGGGAGAGTTGGCAGGACTCGGGCAGGATCGGGCCATAGGTTTCCACTACCTCCACCACAGGGTTTTCGCAAGCCACACCCCGTTTTCCAGCAACGGAGCGCAGCTTTTTCCCCAAACAAACTGCACAAAGCTTACCATGCCTTCCTCAAATCCAGTTCAGCCCAGGAATCGGCGGCAGGCGCAGGGGTGCTCGCTCACAGGCCTGGGGGCTAAAGCAAAAGAGCGGGGTCGGCGTGGGGCGAAACCACATGCGGGCATAGAACCCACTGGGGCTAAGGGGGAGGCCAAACCAAATCGGGAAAAAGAAGACAAAAGACGCCAAAACCAAGCCCACCGCCGTGATGCTCGCCCTGCGCCAGAAGCGACGGGAGTGCCGCCAGCCCAGCAGCACCAGCCAGGCCAGGGCCAGCGTGCTAAAGGCCAGAGCACTCATGTAGTGGTAGATGAAAACGCAGCGGCTAACGATAAACCAGGGCAGGTAGTTGGCTGCATAGCCAATTAGGATAAAGGCTTCCAGGCCGTGGAAGCGCCGGATCCCGCGCCAGACCAGTACCAAGATGGATCCCGTCCCCAGCCACCACAGCCAGGGATTGCCTAGGCCATGGACGACTCGCCACAGATCGCCCTGGGTGCTGAAGTAGTAGCCCACCGGGCGGCCCATAATCGGCCAAGACCAGGCCCCTGCCGAGGCCAAGGGGGTAGTCAGCCAAGGGCGCAGCGCCGGGAACCAGGCCACCAGGGAGCGCAAGCTGGTGGAGCAATAGGGGTGAACAGGGGTGTTTTCATCCACCACGAGATCGGCATGGAGGTGCCCGCTGTAAACGGATTGGTTGATGAGCACCAGGGATCGAAAGTAGTTCTGGATCCCCGTCCAGCTCCAATCCAGGGTTAGCCCCTGCTGCGGGTTAAGCTGCAGGTGGGGGATCCACTGGATGGCATAAAAGGCCAGGGGGGCGAGGACGAAGCAGAAGACGTAGTGCCACCAGCGCAGGTGGCGGATTGGGATCAAAATGCCCAAGCGGGGGATCCACTGCGGGCGCAGCCAGACCACCCCCCAGACGAGGATCCCCAGCAGGGCAAACATGAAGGCAAACCAGAGGCCATTCCACTTTACCGAAGCCGCCGCCCCCAGCAGGATCCCGGAGCCAGTGAGGTGGAGAGTCCGCTGCCAGCCACGGCGTTCTAGCCCGCTCAGGAGCAAAATCGAGGCCGCCAGGCCAAAGGCCACCAAATACACGTTAATCAGGCCAAAGCGAGACTCCACCAGAAACAGCCCGTCGGTTAGGAGCAGCACCCCGCTCAAGAGGGCAAAGCCGACGTGGTAAGTAAGGCGATAGGCCAAGCCGGTGAGCAAAAGCGGAATTAAGGATCCACACAGGGCGGTGGCCAAGCGAAAGCCCCACTCGTTGCGGCCAAAGAGTTGGATGCTGAGGGCGATGAAGTACTTCCCCAGAGGCGGATGCACGTCGTAGAAGGGTTTGCCGTCGAGGTAATTTTGGGCAAACTCAGGAAAATACACCTCGTCAAACACTGGAGCCGGCAACTCGGCCAGACGCCAGAGGCGTAGCCCTAGGCTTACCAGAAAGATAGCGAGCGCCCCCCCCAGCAGCCAGCGGCGGTCTCCCGCTGGCCCAATCGCAGCCGGAGCAGGAGTAGCAGTCTCTGTCTCTGGAGGAAAGTTGCCAGCCGCTGCCTCAGCGCGGGTGGAGGGAGCTAGGAGCGGGTTGTCCCTTTCCGGCCTTGTGGGTTGGGGAGGGTGGGGTTCAGACGTCATGGGCAGGAGAAGTCTCCACTAAGACGGCAGCAACGTTCTCAGTGCTACTTTAACCTGCCACCGTTCCCTCTCTCCTCTGGGCCAGCCCCAGTTGGCCCTTCCCAGGGTTCAGGGCGAGCACAGTAGAAAGCAGCTGAATGCCTCCCGACACTCATCTTCGTTGAGTAAACCAATTCACAAATCCAGTGCGGGGCTTCCCGCCAATTAAGCTAACGAGGGGAGCTAGGGATAACTAGCTCCACGGCCGTATCCCAATGCGAGGGCGGGGGTGGGGCCTCGCCTGGGGTTCGTTCCAGGTAGGAAGCCAGTGGGTGATTTTCTTTCCAGCGGGATCCGACTTCGGCAGCCATTTGGGTGACCTGGATCTGGTAAAGCTGGGCCAGCTCGGCAGCGTTGAGGTTGCCCCGCTCCACCTGGTCGCGGCTGGCTTCCGCCAGAACCTCCGCCACGAGGTTGCCCTGCTCGTCAAACCGCCACAGCTCCAGGCGGCTGCGGGAGCGCAGACTCACCTCCGTCGGCGAGGCCGGGCGGGTGAGGACATCGACGCGGGCGATAACAATGGCCTCCAGGCCCAGGTAATCGAAAAACTGACTCACCGCTTCTGGCTTGCGGCGATCCCACTCGAACAGCTCGTAGAGTGGCCAGCCCACCTGGCGCAAAATGGGCTGCAGGCGGCGGTTGTCCAGAGGTACCACCTTCTCGCTGTTGGGGATCAGGCCCAGACGCACCGCCTCCATGGCTAGGCGCTGGCCCAAAAGCTGGGTATGTTCCAGCCCCCCCACCCCCAAAATGCCGAGGCGACGCCGGGGCTGTGGCCGGATGGGCACCTGCAAAACCACATCCACAGGGGTGGTCAGGCCCCCCTGCAGCAGGATCTCCTGTTGCAGGGTTTCGTAGTCGGGGTGCCACACGGTCAACATCCAACGTCCGGCAGGAGCCTGGTCGAGCTCAAACGCCCCCCGCTCGTCCGTTTGGATGGGCTGATGGGGGTTCTCCAAGCCCTCCAACTGCACCTGCGCCCCGGCCACCGGCTGCCCCAGGCTGTTGCTTACCTGCCCCACCAGCCGTGCCTGGGATCCCACCTGGTCTCGATGGGGAAACAGCGGTGTGAAGTGGGGAATGGGGGTGACCGGCGCCTGGGCCAGCGCTCCTGGAGTCAGGGCCAGCCAGCCGCAGAGACCTAGGCTGCCTAAGCTAACCTTGCGCCGCAGCGCAGTGAGGGAGAAAAGAGGCATGGCGACATCTGCTAATCGCAGTGGGTTCTGGAGAGACAAAATCCTGCTGCAGGGATCCTTACCCAGCAAAGGGATTGTTGGCCTGCCATTGTTGGATAAAGACCGGCACCATGTTGCGCACCTGCAGCCGAAACAGGCCCGCCGCCGCATCTTCAAACAGCGGCTCCCCGCCCACATCATCCTGCCCATAGGCCTCGTAGTAGCGAGCCCGATCCCCCGGCTGATCCCGCTGCAGATCCACCACCACCACTACCCCGCGGCTGCGCAACTGGTTGGGGGTGAAATTGGGGATCTCCACAGGGATTGCCGGCGCTAGGAAGCGCAAGGCCGTATTCAGCAGCGGGCTGCCCTGGCGGTTGTAATCGCGGGAGATTTGCAGGTGGGTCAAGAGGATGTAGCGCAATCCCAGGGCATTGCCGATGGCCTTCAGCTTGTCCAAGTCGGCGGTATAGCGCTCATCCCGATCCAAGAGCGTCAGATCCTGGACGAGAGCCAGAAGCGGCTCAAAGCGGGGATCCGGCCCCAAAGGCCCCTTCAAGAGCAGTACCGGTCGCTGCGGCTGCAACTCCTTCAGGGCCAGGCTGAGGTGGCGGGCCAGCTCATCCGAGTAAACCGGCTCATCCGGCAAAAGGCCAATGCCCTCCGGCTGCCGGGCCGGCTCCCCCGGCGGCAGGCGAATATCTTGGGTGGATACAAAACCGGCCCGCACCTCCACCTGGGTGCTGGTGGGCGGAAACCCCGGCACCTCCACATCCACCAGGTACAGCCCCGCCGGCAACTCCGGCAATACATAGGTGCCGTCGGCGGCGATGCGAACCGTCTGCTGGAGCTGCGTGGCGGTGGCAGCCAGGCGCAAAACCCCGGTCTGGACAGGCTGGCCGGCAATGTCCAGCACCCGCCCCGTCACCACGCCGCGGTTGCCTGCGGAGGCAACTTCCTCCGTCCCCTCCTCGCCAACTTGAGCTTGAAGATCCACATCCACCAGACGCCGCAAAGCCGGGATCCCTGCCGCCACTACCCACAGCTCCCGCTCCCCCAGCCTCACCAAACCCGTTGGCTGCCCCTCCAGCCGCAGCGAGGCGGCCAATCGTCCTGCCTCCAGATCTACGATTTGCAGACGGTCACTGTTGCGGGAGGTCACGTAGGCCCAGCGGCCATCGGGGGAAAGGGCCAGCCGTGTCGGTCGCCAGTCCAGGCCAATCCGCTGCAGAGCCTCGCCGCTGCGGCCCAGATCCAGCACCGTCAGATCCTGGCTGCCGGAGTTGAGCACCACTAGGCGCTGCCGTTGGGCATCCAGAGCCATCGCTTCTGGAGTGTTGCCGCCCCGCCAGCGGGCCAACAGCTCGCCATTGTCGGGGTTGACCACCAGCAGGCTAAGGGGATCCTCCCCGGCTAAGCCGATAAACAGGGATCCCCTCTCCGGGTCATAGGCCAAAGCCAAGGGTGGTCCTGGCAGCGGCAAGTTGCGGGCCTGCGGCTGCTCCGATCCCTCCCCTGGGCCGTTTGGAGCGGGGATCACCGCCAAACTTTGGGCAGCGGGCATAGAGGCGAAAACCCGCCCCCTGGCCGGATCCACGGCCATGTCCAAAACCCCCGCTGGTAGCCCGTAAGCCCGGATCAGCCCCCCGGTTAGCAAATCGAGGGCCACCACCCCAGGAGCATTGGGGCCGGAGGCATAGACCACCTGCCGTGCCGCATCCACCCGCACCACGCTGGGGGCAAAGCCCACCGCCACCTGCCACAAGGGATCCCCGCTCGCCCCATCCAGCAGAGCCACTGCCTGCGCTTCCAAAAGTCCCACTGCCAGCCAGCCCCGCTCCGGCACCGCATCGAGGCGATCGGCAGAGCTGGGTAATGGCAAAAGCCAATCTCCCTCTGGCCTCAGTCCGTTCCCGTCCGCCGAGACACTCCCCACAGAAGCAGAAGAGCCTGTTTCAGGCGAAGGGATCCCTTGCCCCAACACGGGGGATCCCAAGGCCAGCACGCCGCTCATCACCACAACCAGCCATTGCCAGCGCATCGCCTTTTCCGCTCCTCAACCGCGCCTGCTCTCCTTCTTCGCCCAACCAGCATAGCCAACCCCCTCGCCCTTTCCTGGGGGATTCATGTCAGAAAACCCAAACAATTTTTGACAGTCTGCCGCGGCGACCTTAGAATGGATATTCGCTGGTTTCGTCAGGATAAACCATGAAGGTGCGGCCCTCCGTCCGTCGAATCTGCGAAAAGTGCCGAGTCATCCGCCGCCATGGCCGGGTGATGGTGATTTGCCCTTCCAACCCCAAGCACAAGCAGCGGCAGGGGTAGAGGCGCGGATGGAGGGGTGCGGCCAACGGTGGAGAGCACAGCCAAACGACCCTGCTGCCGCCGCGGAGGGCCTGGCGACCCATCTCTTGGCAAGGAGAGACTCTGGTTTCCTCACCTCAACAGCAATATCTTCCGGGCAAAGCTCCACGCCGCCAGTCTAGGCCTAGGGAGCCAGCTTATCTGAGTTTGTTTGAAAGGTACTACCAACCATGGCACGGATTGCGGGAGTTGACATCCCACGCGACAAGCGAGTCGAGATCGCCCTTACCTACATTTACGGCATTGGGCTGACCCGCTCCCGCCAAATTTTGGCGAAGACCGGCATCAACCCCGATACCCGCACCCGCGACCTTACCGACGCCGAGGTGGCCGCCTTGAGGGCAGTGGTAGAAGGCGAGTACCAGGTGGAGGGAGATCTGCGCCGGCAGGAGGCGATGAACATTAAGCGGCTGATCGACATCGGCACCTATCGGGGCCGCCGCCATCGTCTGAACCTGCCTGTGCGCGGCCAGCGCACCCGCACCAACGCCCGCACCCGCAAGGGGGTCAGGAAGACGGTGGCCGGCAAGAAGAAAGCTCCCGCCAAGAAGTAGTGGCTGGGTCGGCGGGCAGAGTTTCCCACCCTCTCCAAACGGCAAAACGGGATGCAAACAGTTGTTTAAAGGACACACAGGTCATGGCTCGGCAGCAACGGCGCGGACGCAAGGTCAAGAAGAATGTCCCCAACGGGGTGGCCTACATTCAGTCCACCTTCAACAACACCATCGTCACCATTACGGATCCCAATGGCGACGTGGTGTCTTGGGCCTCCGCAGGTTCCACGGGGTTCAAGGGCGCCAAGAAAGGCACCCCCTTTGCGGCCCAAATGGCAGCAGAGAGCGCAGCACGTCAGGCCATGGAGAACGGCATGCGCCAGATTGAAGTGATGGTGAGTGGCCCTGGCGCCGGTCGGGAGACGGCAATTCGCGCTCTGCAGGCTACCGGTCTAGAAATCACCCTGATTCGAGATATCACTCCCATTCCCCACAACGGCTGCCGCCCCCCCAAGCGGCGGCGCGTCTAAAGGGATCCCCAGGGCAGGCCGAGCGCTGGCGGCTGTCTGCTCCAGGTCGGCGACAGGCTTGCCCCACTGCAGGATGTGAGGCATGACCTCCAGTCTTCCAAGTTCTCCAAACGGATATTGAGCCAGACGGACGGGGCTACTCTATGATACAAACCAGCCGAACCCTCCACAATCTGGGCAGCAAAGCCACTTCCAGTGCTGCTTCCTACCAGACCGAGTGCGTCGAATCCCATCAGGAAGCCAATGGCGTTCACTACGGCAAATTTGCCCTGGGGCCACTGGAGCGCGGTCAAGGGATCACGGTGGGCAACGCCTTGCGGCGGGTGTTGCTCTCCAACCTAGAAGGAACGGCAGTAACCGCTGTCCGCATCGCTGGCGTCAGCCACGAGTTTTCCACAGTGCCCGGGGTGCGGGAAGACGTGATGGAGATCCTGCTCAACATGAAGGAGCTGGTGCTACGCTCCAACGCTTCTGACACGCAGGTGGGCCGTTTGGTGGCGCAAGGGCCGGGGGAGGTGACCGCCGAGAAGCTGCAACTGCCCAGCGAAGTGGAAGTGATCAACCCCCGCCACCACATTGCCACCTTGGCGGAAGGGGCGATCCTGGAAATGGAGTTCATGATTGGCCGCGGACGCGGCTACCGCGCCGTCGACTACTCCGATAGAAAATCGATGGCCATTGATTTTCTCCAGATCGACTCCGTCTTCATGCCGGTGCGCAAGGTGAACTATACGGTGGAAGCAGCCCGGGTCGGCCAATCCCTGGAAAAAGATCGTCTAATATTGGAGATCTGGACCAACGGCAGCCTCACCCCCCAGGAGGCCCTCAGCCAGGCGGCCCGCATTTTGGTGGGCCTGTTCTCGCCGCTGCAGGAGGTCAGCTTTGACACCCCGCCAGAGCCCCGGCAAGCGGAGGACAATCAGAAGAACCAGATCCCCATCGAGGAGCTGCAGCTATCGGTACGCGCCTACAACTGCCTGAAGCGCGCTCAAATCAATACGGTGGCCGATCTGTTGGTCTACACCGAGGAGGATCTGCTGGAGATCAAAAACTTCGGCCAGAAATCTGCTGAAGAGGTGATCCAGGCCCTCAAGAATCGCTTTGGCCTAACGCTGCCCCGCGCCCGCGAAAAGGGCAAGGCCTAGAGACCCAAACAACCCTCCAAGGTGCTTCGCGCCGCTGGCGTCACCGCAAAACTCAGTCAGGATCCCCGAAGAGCCTAGGATAGAGGTTACCATGCGTCACCGCCGTCGTACCCCCCACCTCAACAAGCCCGCCGACCAGCGCAAGGCCCTGCTGCGGGCGCTGACCACGGCCCTGCTGCGGGAAGGGCGGATCACCACCACCAAAGCCCGCGCCAAGGCCATTCGCGCCACCACCGAGAAAATGATCACCCTGGCCAAAGAGGGATCTTTGGCGGCGCGGCGGCAGGCCCTGGCCTACGTCTACGACAAGGAGCTGGTGCGCTCTCTGTTTGAGCAAGCGCCGGAGCGCTACCGCGATCGGGCCGGTGGCTACACCCGCATCCTGCGCACCGTGCGTCGGCGGGGCGACGGGGCAGAAATGGCGGTCATCGAGTTGGTGTAGGCCCCATGCAGAGCCGTCGCATTGCCCTGAAAATTCAGTACCTCGGCAGCGGCTTTCGCGGCTGGCAGCGGCAAGCGGGCCACCGCACCGTACAAGGGGTACTGGAGGAGGCGATTGCGTCGCGGGCCGGGCACCCGGTGACCCTCTACGGGGCAGGACGCACCGACACCGGGGTTCATGCTGCTGGCCAGGTGGCCCACTTCGACACCACCTCTGGCATCCCACCCACAGAGTGGGCACGGGTGCTCAACGACTGTCTGCCGGAAGATGTGGTGGTGCTGGCCTCGGCGCCGGTGTCTGACGTTTGGCATGCCCGCTTCTCGGCAAGATGGCGCCGCTACCGCTACCTCATCCTCAATCGAGAGCTGCCGGATGTGTTCTGGCGGCCCTTTAGCTGGCAGGTGCGCTGGCCGTTGCAGGTGGAGCCGATGGCGGAGGCCCTCAACTCTCTGCTGGGTGAGCACAACCTGGAAGCCTTCCGCCGGCGGGGATCCGACCGGCCCCACTCGCGGGTGCAGGTGCAGGAGGTGCTCTGTCAGCGGCTGGGGGATCTGGTGAGCATTGAGGTGCAGGCCAGCGGCTTTCTCTACCGGATGATGCGGCTGCTGGTGGGATCCCTGGAGGTGGTGGGCCGCGGCGAGCTTAGCCCGCAACAATTTGTCCACCTGTGGCAACACAACGACTGGAGCCGGATGCGCACCCGCTACAGCGCCCCTCCGCAAGGGCTGTGCCTGGTGGATGTGGGCTATGCTGTGGATCCCTTTGGCTGCCGCTTCGCTCACTCGCCGCCCTTCTGGGCTTTGCCCATGAAGGGGTTGCCCAAAACCCCCGATTGGTCAGCGGCTTTGTGGGTTTCCTCCCTGGCCTAGGCGTTCTCTTGTCCATTTCATCCTGCGGTTGATGTCATCCTTGGCTGCCATGAACACAACTCCCGTTCCCGCCCCCGAAACTCTAACCCCTCGCTGGTATCTGGTGGACGCTGCCAACCAGCGCCTGGGTCGCTTGGCCGTGGTTGTGGCCAACCTCCTGCGGGGCAAGCACAAGCCCAACTTCACCCCTCACCTGGATACGGGGGACTACGTGATCGTGATCAATGCTGAGAAAGTGGTGGTCACCGGCAAAAAGCGCACCCAAAAGCTCTACCGCCGCCACTCTGGCCGTCCTGGGGGCATGAAAGTCGAGACCTTTGCCCAACTGCAAGCTCGCCTGCCGGAGCGAGTCGTGGAGAAAGCAGTCAAGGGGATGTTGCCCCACACCCGCCTGGGCCGGCGGCAATTCACCAAGCTAAAGGTATACGCCGGGCCCCACCACCCCCATGAGGCCCAGCAACCTCAGGTTTACCCCATCCACACGATTCCAGGAGCCAAAGTATGACTCAAGTAGCCAGTAGCCAACGAGCCGTCTATTGGGGAACCGGACGCCGCAAAACTGCTGTTGCCCGCGTGCGCCTGGTGCCCGGCACCGGCAAACTGATCATCAACGACAGGCCCGGCGACCAATACCTGCAATACCAGGAGGCGCTGCTGGCCAGTGTAAAAGCACCGTTGGAGATCCTCGGCCTAGAGAACTCCTACGACATCTTGGTGCGGGCCCATGGCGGCGGCGTTCACGGCCAGGCCGATGCCATCAAGTTGGGGGTGGCACGCGCCCTCTGCGAGGTGGATCCAGCCAACCGGGGTCCCCTCAAGACAGAGGGCTACCTAAAACGGGATCCGCGCGCCGTGGAACGGAAGAAATACGGCCTGCGCAAAGCCCGCAAGGCTCCCCAGTACTCGAAGCGCTAGGGATCCCTGCCATTGCTTTTTCAAGGTCGATGTTGGTAGACAAGGGTATAAGAGCAGGCCAGAGGAGGAGATTGCCATGCCCAAAAAAGGAATCCACCCGCAGTGGTATCCCGAAGCCAAAGTCATCTGCAACGGCGAAGTGGTCATGACCGTGGGATCCACCAAGCCAGAGCTCAAGGTCGATGTTTGGTCGGGCAACCATCCCTTTTTCACCGGTAGCCAGAAGATCATCGACAGCGAAGGGCGCGTGGAGAAGTTTATGCGCAAGTACGGCATGGGTGGCAAGAAAGCTAAGTAGCCGAGCCTCAATTCAAGTTTCTTGGTCTGCCTTGCTGGGCATTGCTGTGAGTCTTCGCTGACACTGGATCTATGGCCTCTGCTCAACTCATCGAGCAGCTTAAAAACGTTGAAGCCACCTTTCAGGAGCTGACGGTACGTCTGGCCGATCCCGATGTGGCGACGGATCCTGCTGAGCTGCAGCGGATCGCCAAGGCCCGCTCCTCTCTAGAAGCCACCGTCCAGACCTTTCATGAGTGGCAAAAGCTTACTCGCGAGCTGAAGCAGACGGAAGAGCTCCTGCGGGAGGTGGCTTCTGACGACCCGGAGCTGGAGGCAATGGCCAGGGCAGAACTGGAGCAACTGCGCGCCCGCCAAGAACAACTGGAGGAAAAGCTGACCCTGCTGCTGCTGCCCCGGGATCCCAACGACGAAAAAAACATCATGTTGGAAATCCGCGCCGGCACTGGCGGCGAGGAGGCGGCGCTGTGGGCAGCAGATTTGGCCCGCATGTACACCCGCTACGCCGAGAAGATGGGTTGGTCGGTGCGCCTGGCCAGCCTCTCGGAAGGAGAGATGGGAGGCTACAAAGAGGCCATCCTGGAAATCCGCGGCGACCAGGTCTATAGCAAGCTAAAGTTTGAGGCCGGCGTGCACCGGGTGCAGCGGGTGCCCGTGACAGAGGCGCAGGGGCGCGTCCACACCTCGACGGCCACGGTGGCGGTGATGCCGGAGGTGGACGAGGTGGAGGTGGTGATCGACCCCAAAGACATCGAGATCAAGACGGCGCGCTCCGGTGGGGCGGGCGGCCAAAACGTGAACAAGGTGGAAACGGCGGTGGATCTCCTCCACAAGCCCACCGGCATCCGCGTCTTCTGCACCGAGGAGCGATCCCAGTTGCAAAACCGCCAGCGGGCGATGCAGATTTTGCGGGCCAAGCTCTACGAGATAAAGCTGCAGGAGCAACAGGCCTCCATCAGCTCCGCCCGTCGCATGCAGGTGGGAACGGGATCCCGCTCGGAAAAAATTCGCACCTACAACTACAAGGACAACCGCGTCACCGACCACCGCCTCAACCAGAATTTCCTGCTCGAGCCGATTTTGGAAGGGGAGCTGGACGAGTTAATCCAAGCTTGTATTGGCCTATACCAAAAAGAGCTGCTGGCGGAGCTATC
>NZ_JANSIY010000032.1:20355-23630 GCF_047462295.1 Synechococcus sp. H60.3
TGGGATCCCTTCCTGCTGCCGACCTGGCGGTAGAATGAATACCCATGTCGAGTGACCTAAGGAATCCTCCCCATGCTGGCTGAGTACCGCCAACATGTTGCTGCCCGCGCGGCCCAAGGGATCCCGCCGCTGCCCTTGAACGCTGCCCAGACCAGCCAGGTGTGCGAGCTGCTCAAGGATCCCCCTGCCGGTGAGGAAGCTTTTTTGTTGCATTTGCTTACAGAGCGGGTACCGCCGGGGGTGGACGAAGCGGCCTATGTGAAAGCGGGCTTTTTGGCGGCTGTGGCCAAGGAGGAGGTGCGCTCGCCTCTGATTACCCCCCTGCGGGCGGTGGAGCTCTTGGGCACGATGCTGGGGGGCTATAACGTCCAGGTGCTGGTAGAGCTGCTGCGGGATAGGCGGCAGGAGATCGCGGCAGCAGCAGCCCGCGCCCTTAGCCACACGCTGCTGGTTTTCGATGCCTTCCACGACGTGCTGGAACTCAGCCAAGCCGGCAACGCCTATGCGCGGCAGGTGATCGAGTCCTGGGCCGCCGGGGAGTGGTTTACTGCCAGGCCGCCCCTGGCCGAGGCCATCACCGTAACGGTGTTCAAAATTGCTGGCGAGATCAACACCGACGACCTTTCCCCCGCCGCCCACGCCACCACCCGCCCAGACATCCCCCTGCACGCCCAGAGCATGCTGGAGGCGCGCGCACCGGGAGCGATAGCAACCATTGCTGAGCTGAAGCGCCGCGGCTATCCCGTGGCCTTTGTGGGGGATGTGGTGGGCACGGGATCCTCCCGCAAGTCCGCCCTCAACTCCCTGCTCTGGCACATTGGCCAGGACATTCCCTATGTGCCCAACAAGCGGGCCGGCGGGGTGATTCTGGGGGGCACGATCGCGCCCATTTTCTTCAACACCGCCGAAGATGCTGGCGCCCTGCCCATCCAGTGCGATGTCTCGCGGCTGGAGACGGGCATGGTGGTCACCATCTATCCCTACGAAGGCGTCATCCGCTCTGAGGATGGCCAAGTCCTCTCCACCTTTTCCCTGCGGCCTGTGACTCTGCCGGACGAGGTGCGGGCGGGGGGCCGCATCCCCCTCTTGATTGGCCGGGCCCTCACCGACAAAACCCGCCAGGCCCTGGGGCTGGATCCCTCTCCCCTATTTATCCGTCCCACCCCGCCCGCCGACACCGGCAAAGGCTATACCCTGGCCCAGAAAATTGTCGGCAAAGCCTGTGGGCTGCCGGGGGTGCGCCCGGGCACCAGTTGTGAGCCGCTAATCACCACGGTGGGATCCCAGGACACCACCGGGCCCATGACCCGCGACGAGCTGAAGGAGCTGGCCTGCCTGGGGTTTAGTGCCGACCTGGTGCTGCAGAGCTTCTGCCACACCGCCGCCTACCCCAAGCCGGTGGACATCCAGATCCACAAAGAGCTGCCCGACTTCTTTGCCTCGCGGGGGGGCGTTGTCCTGCGGCCGGGCGACGGCATCATCCACTCCTGGCTTAACCGCATGCTACTGCCGGATACCGTCGGCACCGGGGGCGACTCCCACACCCGCTTTCCTTTGGGCATCTCCTTCCCGGCGGGATCGGGGTTGGTGGCCTTTGCCGCCGCCATGGGGGTGATGCCCCTCAATATGCCGGAGTCGGTGCTGGTGCGCTTCCGGGGGGAATTGCAGCCCGGGATCACCCTGCGGGACATCGTCCACGCCATCCCCTACGTGGCCATCCAGCGGGGGCTGCTCACCGTCGAGAAGCAGGGCAAGAAAAACGTCTTTGCCGGGCGAATTATGGAGATCGAGGGCCTGCCCCATCTCAAGGTGGAGCAAGCCTTTGAGTTGACCGACGCCTCAGCAGAGCGGAACTGCGCCGCCTGCACCATTAAGCTCAGCGTCGAGACGGTTGCCGAGTACCTGCGCTCCAACGTGGTGCTGTTGAAAAACATGATTGCCCGCGGCTATCAGGATGCGAGAACCCTGCTGCGGCGCATCGCCAAGATGGAGGCCTGGCTGGCCAACCCCACCCTGATGGAGGCGGATCCCGACGCCGAATACGCTGCCGTGATCGAGATTGACCTCAGCACCATCACCGAGCCCATTGTCTGTGCCCCCAACGATCCCGACAAGGTGATGACCCTAAGCGAAGTCCACGCCCAGCACGCGGCGGGCAACCCCGACACACCCATCCAAATTGACGAGGTGTTTATTGGCTCCTGCATGACCAACATTGGCCACTACCGGGCTGCCGCCAAGATTTTGGAAGGGCAAGGTCGGGCCAAGGTACGCCAATTTTGGATCTGCCCACCCACCCGCATGGACGAGGCGCAACTGCGCGCCGAAGGGGTGTACGGCACCTTTGCCGCTGCCGGGGCGAGGACGGAAATGCCGGGCTGCAGCTTGTGCATGGGCAACCAGGCCCGCGTAGCGGACGGGGCCACCGTTATGTCCACCTCTACCCGCAACTTTGACAACCGCATGGGCAAAGGTGCACGGGTCTACCTGGGATCCGCCGAGCTGGCGGCTGCCTGCGCCCTCCTGGGGCGGATCCCTACCCCTGAGGAATACCGGGAGATCGTGGCCACCAAGATCCAGCCCTTTGCCGGCGAGCTGTACCGCTACCTCAACTTCCACGAGATCCCCGGCTTTGAGGACGAAGGGCGGATCATCCCCCGCGAGCAAATGCCCAAGCTGGAGGAAGTCCTCGGGATCCGTTCCTAAAGGGGCTACCCTGATACCATGGCAGCATGGTTTGCTAGCCTTGGAGAAATCCTGATGGCCCTGCCCCGAAAACTCACCCGCCAGATCCACCGCGCCCTGGCTCCCCTCCTGGCCCTGCCCCTGGTAGTGACGGTGGTAACGGGATCCCTCTACCAAATTGCCCGCCTCAACGGCAACTTGGACTACTACTGGCTAATCCAAATCCACAAAGGGCAGTGGGGGCCGCTGGATCTGCAGGCCATCTACCCCTTCTTAAACGGCTTGGGGCTGTTGGTGATGGTGGCTACCGGTCTAAGTCTGTGGTTGCAGACGAGATCCCATCACCTCTCCAAGCGCAGCGATTCCTGAGAGCTTTCTCCTGATTCTTGGGTGAGAAAATACCCCAACCGATTTCCAGAAAACTCGACCTCTGGAGCCAGCCAGAAAGCTTATTTTAATGTACAGAGGCTAGGCTAAAGCCTTGTGAGTAAAGCTTAAAGAGAAGTTAACCAAAAGTTAACCAAAATCTGATTAGGAGGTGGATAGATATGGCTCTGGTTCGCTGGGATCCCTTCCGGGAAATTGACGAA
>NZ_JANSIY010000033.1:0-23293 GCF_047462295.1 Synechococcus sp. H60.3
GATGCTTCAGCTCTACTTCAGAGACCCGGTACACGGGATCGATGAAGCAACTGGGGCAGAGGAAGAGACAAAAATCTTGCCGTAAAGCGGATGGGGAAACCCCACCCGCCTGCGCGGTGGGGTAGTTCATGTGTTCTGATGGTGGCCCAAAAGGCGTTGGCGCAGCTTTTTAATTTGGTCTCGCAGTTGCGCAGCTTCTTCAAATTCCAGGTTTTTGGCGGCTGCTTTCATCTTCAGTTCCAGTTGGCCGATCAGCTCTGGAATCTCCGAAAGCGGGATCTCGTCTGCAGCTTGAAAGGCTTTTTCCAGGTCTTGGCTGTTGAGTTTGCGGGAGATGGCCAAAAAAGACAGAATGGCGTTGCTGTTTTTCTTGACAATGGGCTTAGGGGTGATGTTGTGTTGGCGGTTGTATTGCAGTTGAATTTCGCGGCGGCGCTGGGTTTCGGCGATGGCCCGAGCCATGCTGCCGGTCAGGGTATCGGCGTACATCACCACCGTGCCACGGACATTGCGCGCTGCCCGCCCGATCATCTGGATTAGGGAGCGCTCCGCCCGCAAAAATCCTTCTTTGTCCGCATCCAAAATGGCCACCAAGGAGACTTCCGGCAAATCCAACCCTTCCCGCAACAAATTGACCCCCACCAACACATCAAAGGCCCCTTCCCGGAAATCTTGGAGGATCTCAATGCGCTCGATGGGGGCAATCTCAGAGTGCAGATAGCGAACGCGGATGCTGCGTTCCTGAAGGTATTCGGTGAGATCTTCGGCCATGCGTTTGGTGAGGGTGGTCACGATCACCCGTTCGGCAGGCCCCTGCTGCGAGCGCTCCAGCCGCAAATAGATCTCGCCCAGCAAATCTTCCACCTGCCCGGCTGTGGGGCGCACGTGCACCTCGGGATCCACCACCCCGGTGGGCCGAATGACCTGCTCTATAACCCGACCGGTGCCTGGCACGTAGAACTTCAGGGGTTTGCCGTTTTCCACCACCGTTTCAAATTGGGCTCCGCTCTGCTCCAGTTCCCAGTTGCCAGGCGTGGCGGAAACAAAGACGCATTGGTGGACTTTGGCCCAGAACTCCTCGGCTTTGAGGGGGCGGTTGTCGAGGGCACTGGGCAGGCGAAAGCCGTGATCCACCAGCACCTGTTTGCGGGCGCGGTCGCCGTTGTACATGCCACGGATCTGCGGCACCGTGACGTGGGATTCGTCCACCACCAAGAGCCAATCGTTGGCCTTGAAATAATCCACCAAACAGGCAGGCGGCTCCCCTTCTTTGCGCCCCGTCAAGTGCCGGGAGTAGTTTTCGATGCCGTTGCAATAGCCCACCTCCCGCAGCATCTCTAGGTCGTAGCGGGTGCGCTGTTCTAGGCGTTGGGCCTCCAGTAGCTTGCCTTGGCGGCGAAAGAAAGCCAGTTGCTCTTCCAGCTCTTGCTCAATGTTGAGGATCGCCTGCTGCAACTGAGCTTCTGGCGTTACGAAGTGGCGGGCCGGATAAACCCTGAGGGCGCTGACACTGTTTAGGATCTCGCCCGTCACTGGATCAATGAGGCGAATGGCCTCAATCTCGTCCCCAAAAAACTCGATGCGAATGACTCGGTCTTCGTAGGCCGGCACAATTTCCAGCACATCGCCTTTGACGCGAAACCGCCCCCGCCCCAGCTCCAGGTCGTTGCGTTCGTACTGGATGTTGGCCAGATCCCGCAAGACCTCCCGCTGGTTAATCTCCTGGCCGACTTGAAAGGGAATGGAAGCCTTCAGGTATTCCTCCGGCATGCCCAGGCCGTAGATACAGCTTACCGAGGCCACGACAATAACATCCCGCCGTTCAAAGAGGGAGCGGGTGGCCGAGTGCCGCAACATGTCGATTTCATCGTTAATAGAAGAAGACTTGGCGATATAAGTATCGGTGCTGGGCACATAGGCTTCCGGTTGGTAATAGTCGTAATAGCTGATGAAATATTCGACGGCATTGTAGGGAAAAAGCTCTCGCAGCTCGTTGCACAGTTGGGCGGCCAAGGTTTTGTTGGGGGCCATCACCAAGGTGGGCCTGCCGACTTGCTGGATGGTATGGGCAATGGTAAACGTTTTGCCGGTCCCAGTTGCCCCCAGCAGGGTTTGAAAGCGATGCCCTGCCGCAATCGACTCTACCAAAGCAGCAATTGCTTTGGGCTGATCCCCCGTGGGCTGATAGGGAGAAACCAGTTGAAACTCCGACATAGGCCTATCCCTTGATCTTTTGAGGATCTTTGGTTGAGTGCTCTGGTTAAGACTGTTAATTTCGGCAACTGGGCAGTTACAGCCTGCTTGGTCAGGTCTCATATCGTCACATAAGCCAAAACCCTTGTCCAGGTGGAGTTTCCGTCTGTGTGCTGGATCTCCTGACGAAGGAGCAAGCTGTAGTTGGATTCAGCGGCTACACCTCACAGGCTGTAAATTTGTCCATCCATTAGCAGATGAGTAATGCCTTTCTTTTGCAATTGTGGGCGTACGATCTCCAAAATGTATCCGGGAAATTGGATGACCCGGTAGGGCGGATAGGTGTTGCTGCCGCGACGGCTCATCTCGGAAAAGCGCCGAGCCACCTTGTGGTTGTCGAAAATCGGCAGCGTATTGGCGTTTTCGATCCCTTCCATGGGCAGGGATCCCAGTCCCAGAAATTCCTTGAGGGGGCGGGTGGTCAATTCTTGGTAGCGATCCACCACAACATAACAGGTCTCGGGCAGGTCGAGCTCCTCCAGGGGGAGTACTTGGATGTGATGGACGGGATCCGCCAGCGGATCTTCTGAGGGCACCGCTGCCGCGTCGTCTAAAAAATCGTCGTCATCCTCTTCTTCATCGTCATCGTCTTCTTCGTCTTCTAGCTCGTTGTCCTCGTCGTCTTCTAGGTCTTCTTGAAGCTCGGCTACGAGCTGGGCCGGCAATTCTTCGGGGGCCAGTTCTGTCACCGTGGCCGTCCTGTCGCCAGGGATCCTCTCCCCTTCGCTTACATCGCTGAGATCGGAGGCGTCGGCAGCCCTCTGCGGGGGCAAGACCTGTTGCCCCTCCATACCGTCCAGGGGAAGGGCGGGTTCCTCGCCCGTGTCTTTGCGGCGAGCTGCTGAGCGTTTGAGCTGGATCAGCCGCTGGTACTCGTCGGCAGCGAGGTTTTCCTTGAGGACACGGGTGATGGTGGTAACGCTCACCCGGAATTGCTCGGCCAATTCGGCAGCAGTGGCCGCCGAGCCGCGGTAGGAGCTAACAATTTGCTGTTGTTCTTGTTCTGAAAGTTTGCTGCGGGCCATCGCGGTTATCCCATCCCAAAACTTGGACTCATGGGCAGGCGGCAGTTGCCCGACACAGCCGGCTGAGGCCGGCGGCCAGCGCTTCTTGCTCTAGTTCCTTACCGATGAAGACAATTTTTGACCAATGCGGCTCACTGGGATCCCACTCCCGCTCCAAGAAGAGGGTTTGTCGTCGGCCCACCTGATGAAAGATAACCCGCTGCGGCTCGTTTGCAGCCCACAGCACCCCCTTGGCGCGAAAAATCGTCTCCGGCAGGTCTTGCAGCCAATCGCGGAAGGCCGCCAGATCCAGCGGTTGCTGCAGTTGAAAGCTCAGGGATTGGATCCCGTCTTCTTCCAGATGGTGGCTGGGGTGGGCGTGACCTTCAGCCTCGGCAGCAGAGAGCTTGGGATCCCACAGTTCTGGGCGAAAGGCGTGCACATCCAAAATGCGGGCCAAGGGCACCTGGGCGTGGGTGGTGGGCAGACAGGGAGCGTCGGGGTTGTAGCGACGCAAATCTAATAGGATCTGCTCTTGTTCGGCTGGGGTGATCAAATCTACCTTGTTCAGGAGCAAGATGTCGGCGCTGCTGATCTGGTGGGCGGTGGTTTGGGAGCGCCGGAAGTTGCGCCAGTACTCGGCCCCATCCACCAGGGTCACCACCCCATCCAGACGCAGCTCCTCGTGGAAGGTTCTCTGTACAAACAGCTCGGCCACCTGCCTGGGATCCGCCACGCCGCTGGTCTCCACCACCAGGTAGTCCAACGCCTGGGCATGCTGGAGCAGCTCGCGAGCCGCCCGTTCGAGATCCTCCCGCACCGTGCAACAGAGACAGCCGTTGCTGAGCTGCATCAGCCCTCCTTCGGGCATGTTGACCAGTTCGCCATCGATGGAGATCTCGCCAAACTCGTTGAGGATAACCCCGATGCGCCGCCCGTGCTCCTCCTGCAAGATGCGCTTGAGCAGCGTGGTTTTACCACTGCCCAAAAAGCCTGTCAAAATCGTAACCGGAAGCTGAGCCTTCATATCTCCATATCAATCACCCAAGACTCAATCGACAAGTGGCCAACAAACCCTTCTCTCCGGTTCTCCGGAGGCTCTACTAGCTTAGCTCCAGGGCCAGCTCTCCAGGATCTGGACTTAAGGGCGGCGCTGCTGGTGGGCTGGGGGCTGCTGCTGGGATCCCTGAGCCAGCAGGTTCAGGTGGACGAGGTGGGTAGGGAAGCCACCTACCCCGCCTTGGCTGCGCCAGGAGTGGCAGATCCGCTGGGCCGATGTCGAGCGCCTCGAACCCCGCTCCACCAACCAAGGGGGCCTGGTGTACTACCCAGCCGAAGGGGGGATCGCGTCCTTTTGCCGATGCGGGTAAGCCGCTTCCAGGAACTGGTGGCGCTGGTGGGTCACCACACCGCAGAGTAGCTTGGTAGCCCCGTACTCAGCGCTCCGCGCCGCTGACGCGAGTAATGCGGGGCGGAAAAGCCTTAGAGCAGCTTTAGCCGCTCACCAATGTGCGGGTCGTTGTCTTGGATCGCCTCAGCGCTAGCATTCCCTGCTGTACAGAAGAAATAACTTCTGCTCTAAAGGCTAGGGAGTTTTCGCAGGCTAGGAAATTCCTCTCTTAAATATCTGGGGGCTCTGCCCTTGAATGCTTTGACCACCAAATGAACAGGGTCGGTAGGCTTTATTTCAAGAAACAAATGAACATGGTCTGGAGCTACTTCAATGGCTCTGACGTGCCAACCCTTTTCACTAGACAATTCCTGCCATAACTCAAACAGCCTATTCCTCACCTCTTCTACTAAAACTTTTTTCTCCTTTTAGGACAAAAACTAGATGGACGATTGCTAATCCCACAGCATGGTTTTAGTGGTTGTACCGCTGACTTTCTTTTCTCGTTGACAATCATCTGTGCCAAGCTGTAGTTATCATACTGCTTATCAACAAAAAATGAAATATGGATGCCAACAGGTTCTGATTCAGGACAGGAAGCTAGTAGCCCTACGGGAGTACCTCTGCCAGCAGTCCAACAAGGTCTACAACTGCGCTCTGTACTATGCTCGCCAAGTCTCTTTCAAGACCAAGCGACTGGTAAACTATGCCCAGCTCTGCAGAGAGAGGGTGAGAGCCAAAAATAGACACTTTATGGCGATGTACGTTTCCTCTGCACAGCAGACTTGCAAATCGGTAGCAGAAGCACTAACGAGCTTTAAGTCGCTTTTGCAAGTGCAGCCGGATCCAAAGCCCAGGTTGCCACAGTACTGTAAGGCTGGACTGTTCCCCGTGGCCTACCCGAAGCAATGGCCAAAGTTCCAAGAAGAGCAGGTCAGAGTGGGCAAGCAAGTCAAGGCCTGGTTTGGCCTAGACGCTTTCTGGGTGCAGTTCCCCACCAACTTGCGGTGGGAGAGCATCAAGGAACTGAGGATTCTGCCCCGCCATGGGGTGTTTTACCTGGAGTGGGTGTATGCCAAGCCTCCTCAACCGCAGTCCCTTGGCCCAACAAAGACGCTAGCGATTGACCATGGGGTTGACAACTGGCTTACCTGTGTCAGCAATCTAGGGCACAGCTTCATCATCGACGGGCGCAAGGTTAAATCCTTTAACCAGGGGTACAACCAAGAGGTGGCTAGGCTCAGAACCAATAAACCGCAGGGCTTTTGGTCTCGCCACCTGGGTTGTATCACCGAGAAAAGAAATCGTAGGATGCGGGATGCCGTCAACAAAGCCGCTCTTTGGGTTGTCAACTCCTGCCTAGAGCACTCTATTGGGAGAATTATCTTTGGCTGGAACCAAGGGCAAAAGCAAGAGTGCAACCTAGGCGAGGTTAACAACCAGAGCTTTGTCTTCATTCCCACCGATTGGATGGGGAGGAGCTACCTAACTATGGTGAAAAACCCGACGGGTGGCGAGCATCTGGGAAGCGAGTAAAGCGGGGGCTGTACCAAACGGCAGCAGGGTTGCTGGTTAACGCAGATGCCAATGCTGCCGCTAACCTACTGAGGAAGGTAAGCAGAACCTTGGGGCTTTGTCTCAAGGGACTGTCTAGGGGCGTCTTGACAGTGCCTTTGCGAGTCCGTCTGTGGACTGCGTAAGAATCCCCCGACTTTAGTCGGTGGGAGTGTCAAAAAAGCTCGGTAGGCAAATGCTTAAGCTTGCTTCCGGGGCAGCAGTAGAGACCTTTGGGCTCCGCCTGTCCAAAACCCTGTCTTAGGAGGCACTTGTGGCGGCCAGGGATCGTTGCACAATCCGAGATAGACGAGCCTTCCGACGGGCGGCTGTGTTTTTGTGGAGAACCCCTGTTTTGGCCGCTTTGTCGATGCGGCTAAAGGCAGCGCTCATCGCCGCTTGAATCTCCTGCAGGGTTTCCGGTTGGGGGTTGGCGGCGTAAGTAGAGGAGAGGGAGATCACTTTTTTCATCAGCGCGCGCACCATGGCTTTGGTAGCTTTGTTGCGCAGCCGATTTCGCTCGGCAATCTTGACGCGCTTGATGGCAGATTTAATGCGTGGCATGGTCGAGAGGGAAGCTACGGCGGAGATCTAGCATACCATTAGAGTCTGGAGCTCCACCAGTTCCTGCCTCTCCTATCCGCCCGACGAGATCCCCATGTTTCAAGATTGCAGCTCCCTCCTCCAGTTCAACCCCCCTGCCCTTTTCTATGGGGTTGCCGTTTGCGATGTGGATCGGGACGGGGCTTTTGAGCTGTTTGTGTGCGGCTTCCGCGGCCCGAATCGGGTTTTGAAGTGGAACGGCCAGGCGCTGATGGATCTGGTGGACGATACTCTGGCCGATGCAGGGCGGATGGCCATCGGGGTGGCTGCCGGCGACTTCGACGGCGACGGCCAAGAAGAACTCTATGTTTTGAATACCGATACCTTCGGCGGGCGCAAGCGCTTTGGGGATCGCCTCTTCGACTGGCAGGGATCCCGTTGGGTGGATCTGTTCTCTCTACCCCACAACCAAGATGCCCTCAACTTGACGGCCGGTCGCTCGGTGGCCTGCGTGGATCGCTTTGGCCAGGGGCGGTACGGGTTTTTCGTGGCCAACTACGGCGGCCCCATGCGCCTTTACGAGCTTTCCTCCGGCCAAATGATTGCCGATGTGGCACCAGAGGCGGGGGTGAACCGGGTAACGGGCGGGCGGGGGCTGGTGGCCCTGCCCTTGGTCTCGCAGCGGATGGACATTTTTGCTGTCAACGAGCAGGGGCCCAACTTTTTGTTTCGCAACCGCGGGGATGGCACCTTTGAAGAAATTGCCGCCGAAGTGGGGCTGGCGGATCCCGGCGAGCACGGGCGCGGCGTGGCAGCAGTGGATCTGGATGGGGACGGGCGGCTGGACTTGGTCTACGGCAATTGGGAAGGGCCGCATCGCCTCTGGATCCAAACCCCTAGCGGCATCTTTAAGAACGTGGCTCCGCCGGAGCTGGCCAGGCCCTCCCGCATTCGCACGGTGATTGCTGCCGACTTCGACAACGACGGCTACCCGGAGCTGTTTTTTAACAACATCGGCGAGCCCAACCGCCTGTTTGGCTGGCGCTCTGGCTGCTGGCAGGCCATTGACATTGGAGAGGCTGCCGAGCCGCAGGGATTGGGAACAGGAGCGGCAGTCGCCGATGTGGATGGGGACGGTCGCCTGGAGCTGCTCATTGCCCACGGAGAATCAGGCGCCCAGCCCCTGAGCTTCTACCGCCCCCTGGCTAATGCCAACAACTGGCTAAGGGTCTTGCCCCTGACTCGCCAAGGATCCCCGGCCCGCGGCGCCCTGGTGCGGCTGATCACCCCCACTCGCACGCAGATCCGTCCCATCGATGCCGGCAGCGGCTACCTCTGTCAGATGGAGCCGGTGGCCCACTTTGGCCTGGGATCCGAAACGCTGGTCAAGGAAATCCAGATCCAGTGGCCGGACGGAAAACAGTTGCAGGTGGCTCGCCCGCCGGTCAACCAGCTCCTGCGGATCCCTTATCCCGGCTAGCTCCCCTGAGAGATCTACTCAGCGGAGCCTGAGATCCCTGCCCATTCCGGCTGCACGGGGCGCTGCCAGTGTTCCCACCAGGCCAGCACCTCAGGTGAGCTGCCGTTGGCAGGAGCGGGGAGGGGGGGAGAAGGGGGTGTCAGCCAACTGACAGGCGTGGGGATCAGGCAACTGGGGTGGAGAGGTCGCAAATCGCGGTAGTGGCTGCTGCGGATGGCCAGAATCTCCTGCTGGATGACCTCCAGGGGCTCGCCCAGCTTCAGCAGCACATGGCTGCACAACCCCAGGCTGGCCTCAAATTCCGGGTGGACGACTTCTCGGGCTCCCAACTGATAGAGCTGCTCGATGTCCTCTTCATGGGTGGCCCGCACCACCACATCCAGGTGGGGCGCCAGTTCCAGCGCCCGTTTCAAGCAGAGGCGCATGCTCAGGCGATCCGGCAGGGCGATCACCAGGGCGCGAGCTTGGGACAGACAAGCTTTCTCCAGCACCAGGGCGCTGGCGGCATTGCCGTAGAGATAGGGGATCCCGCGCGAGCGCAACTGTTGGATCACCCGTTCCGACTGGTCAATCACCAAAAGGGGATGGCGACGGGCTTCCAGGATGCGCACGATGTCTTGCCCCACCTGTCCATAGCCGCACACCACCACGTGCCCCTCTTGGGGAGCGTCGGGAGCCAGAGCGCGGGGCTGCTCGCTCCCTTCCAGCCAACGGTCCCAGAAGGGGATCCCTTGTAAGTTTGCCAGCAGTCGCGGCGCGCCCCTGAGCAGAAAGGGAGTGACGAGCAGGGTAACAGCGGTGGTGCTGACGATGAGCAAATAGAGTTGCCGCGACACCAGCCCCAGCGCCTGCCCTTCACTGGCCAAGACAAAGGAGAACTCGCCGATCTGCGAGAGGCCCAGCCCCACCAACACCGCTGAGGGGAGCGGGTAGCCGAACAGACCGGCCAAAGGGGCCACCAGGCAAAACTTGCCCACCATCACCAGCCCCACTAACCCTAGGATCAAGGGCAGGTGGGCGGCGATAAAGCTGGGATCGATGAGCATGCCAATGGCAGCAAAAAAGAGGGCGGCAAACACATCCCGCAAGGGCTCTACGTAAGCCAGGGTCTGGTCGGCGTATTCCACTTCTGAGATCATCAGCCCGGCGATAAAAGCCCCGATCTCACTGGAAATGCCCAGCCGCTCCGTCAACAGGGCAATCCCCACACAGAGGCTGATCACCCCCAGCAAAAACACTTCTTTGCTCTCCTGCTGCGCCAAAAGCCGCAGGAAAGCGGGCACCAGCCACATCCCGCCCACCACTGCTCCCAGACCCACCAGGCCGATCTCCGCCAGGGACTTGGCCAGGGATCCCGCCAGCTCCGGCAAAGGACAATCCAAAGCCGGCAACACCGCCAGCATCAGCCCTACCGCCAGATCCTGCACAATCAAGATCCCCAGCATGGCCTGAGCTTGGGGCGTGCCCATCTGGTTGGTCTCGGTAAGGCTTTTGAGCACCACCGCCGTGGAAGACAGAGAGAGCACCGCCCCCAGGAAGATCCCCTGCACCGGCGTCAGCCAGCCGCTGGCCACCGCCAGCGCCGCTGTGATCGCGATGGTCAGGCCGATCTGCAAGGCACCGCCGCCAATGGCGATCCCCCGCACCTGGCGCAATTCTTTGAGGGAAAACTCCACCCCCAAGGTAAATAGCAAAAAGGTCACCCCGAACTGGGCCAGAGTTTCCACCTGCACCACTTCTTTGATCCACCCCAGACCCGTTGGCCCCACCAGGATCCCCGCCAGGAGGTACCCAAGCAACACCGGCTGCCTCAGCAGCGCTGCCAGAAAGCCACCCGCCGCTGCTGCCGCCAACACCGTCACGATGTCCAGAATCAGGCGAAAGTCTTCCTGCACAGAGACACCCACCGAGGAGTATGAACTTTTGTAGCCAATCCTGAGTATTCTTCCACGATAATGCCTCTCTTCACCTCTCGAGAGGGTAGAAGGCCCAGCCCAAAACGCTGAAACCGGCTCCCGAAGGGGATCCCCTGCACCCCAGTAGGGGTTCTCGGGCAGCCAGACAGGGGATCAGGAGAAATTTTTGTTAAAAGTTGATAGCGATACCTCAAAACCGTAGCTTATAATACAGAACGTAGATAGAAATCGTTCATCCTCTCGCGTGCTGTTCGATCCAGGAAGGAGCAAGACGGCAGCCGGAGGACGGAAGTAGGGAGCTATCCCGAAGGAACGCGCCTCAACCCCTGGGACTGTCCACGGGACATCCCGGGTCACTCCTCAGGAAGTGAAGTGGATGCAGACCATTACATTTGGAGGCGAAGATCATGGAACTCTCTTACCGTGGCGTTGGTTACACCCACTCACCGGCGACGGTGACTGTTTCTCCGGGCAAAGTGGGGGGTCGCTATCGGGGGCTGGACTGGCGGTTCCGCCACCTGAGCAAGCCGGTGGTTTTGCCCACCAACCTTGACCTGCTCTATCGGGGTGTGGCCTATCGTTCCGAAGCTGCTGCAGCGCCGGCTCAAACCGTTCAGACAGCCGAGGCACCTGCTCCTGGCCGTTCTCACGTTCTGGATGAGCTGGCTCGCCGCCTGATGATGGGCCACCAACGCGCGATTCGGATTCGTCAGCAAGCCATGTTGGTGCGTGGCACAGAGCGGGTTGGCCTGCACGTCAATGTGCGCAACTTCTGGAACCGCATCCAGGGGAAGGTACATCCCACTTTTCGGCTCAACTACGACCGTAGCCGGGTCAGCATGAGCTAGTGTGCCCACCAAAGTTCATCGCAATAGGCGGGGTACCCCACCGTCCATACGGTACGGTGGGGAGGGATGGCGCCTAATAAGTATGACCCAAGTCCTGACTATCTCCTGCAAGCTCGAGGTGGCTGCGTCGCGAGCCCCAAAGCTGGACGCAACCAAGGCCTAAGGTTCGCTGGCGGGAGGGGGAACGTGTCAACCAACAGCCGCGCAGCTAGACAGAACGGCGGCGGTTGAACAGTGAGGCCTACGGCCCGCTAGCGCGAGGGGCGTTCTGCCCGTTGAGGCAGTTTGTGCGCTACAAGGCGGCAAGAGCAGGAGTCAAGAATGTGATTGCACTTTTGGGGGGCTGCCATAAACCAGCCTGCCCCCCTTCCCTCTGTATACGGGGGGATAGAGGGGGGTTCGTGGTTGGCTTGCCAACTGCAGAGCTACTATTCGCGTCAGCGGCGCGTAGCGCTAAAACCCCACCCGCCTAGGCGGTGGGGTAGTTTATTTTGGGCTATTGTCGTTGCGGAGGAAGCCTAGCGATGAGTCAGCATTTGCCGGAATCCTCTGTTCCGGAGGAAGATCCCAGCCTGTTGATGGATCGGCTGCGGCGCAAAGAGGGGGGGTGGCTGGACTGGGCAAAGGCCTGCCAAAGCTTGCAACGACAGAAAGTGACTCCCCAGGCCATCTTCGAGGCGACTGGGTTTGAGCCCGTCCGCCAAAACCAGATCATTGTCGCCGCCCAGGTTTACGAAGGAATGGCGAAAGCAGGAGCCAGCTTAGCTGTTTTGGAGCACTTTGCCCAAAAAGGCAGCGATATCCTCTACGAGTTGCGCATCCTCTCGCCCCAGGATCGCGTCCGGGTGGCGGAGCTGATTGTCAGCCGCAACCTAGGTGCCGATGAGGCGCACGAGATCGCCCGTGCCATGAAGAACTATGCCCAACTGCGGCAGCTCCCGGAAGGGTTCACGGATCACCCTGGCGATGCGGTGGCCTATCAAGCCTGGAAAACTGCCCAGGAAACCCGCGATCTACAGGAGCGAGCCCGGGCCATTGGCCGCGCCTTTCAGTATGCCCACAGCGAAACGGCCCGCCAACAGGTTGAGCGGCTCTTGTCGACGCTGGCTCCCGGCTCCCAACCCCAGCGCAAGCCGTTGCCCAGGCTTTCGGTGTTTCGCCCGGAAGAGGATCTGCCCCGCCTGATGCCGGTGGCTGGATCCCTGCCTCTTTCTACTGCCACCTGGGAGCAGATCCCTGCCGTTGAGCCTCAAGGCCTTTTTGGTTGGGTCACCAGCGTGGCTGGGCAAACGTGGATGGCCTTGCCCGCTTGGCCAGCCATTCAAAGGGCCGCCGACCCAGTCGCCCTGCAGGTGGAGAATGGTTTGCTGGGATCCCTGTTGGGCTGGCCGGTGGCACCTGAAGAAGAACAGGATCCAATTTTGCTGGTGGTCGATCGCGCCGTTCGTACCTGGGAAGGAATGGCGGGGGTTTTCCTGGTGGATCGGGAGGGAGCCGTGGCGGTGGAGTGGATAGAGAATTTGCCCCCCTCTCCCCTGCTGGGCCAGGTGCTGATGGCAGTGCGTCCCCCCCGCATCTTCGACGAGGAGTTGGCACAGGATCCCTGGCAAATAGAGGAATAACTTCAGAAAGCCAGATGCACCACCCCCAGCCCCCGGCCAGGAACGAGTGGCAAAGCGGCTTCCGGCTTTGCTTTTCTCTTATGCCGGCATAAGGGTTGGGGGCGGAAGAACCAATCCTCACAGTTCTGGAGGTCACCTCTCACGAACCAGTGTAGAGCCACAAGGGCAAGCCTGAGGTGCTTACCTCAAATTGCAGACGCGCCAATGCCTCTGCCGCCGGTAGCAAGCGAGCCCAACCCCTGCGCCGTGGGAGTAGATCGCAGAACTTCGCATCGGGCGGCAGCCCTGCCAGCTCCGCGGCCCAGAGGCGGGCATCCTCTTCTGTGCCCAGGCGATCCACCACGCCCAGGTGCAGAGCTTGTTCGCCGCTGAAAATGCGGCCATCGGCAAAGGTTTTGACCACATTCACGCTCAGCCGGCGAGCGGCAGCAACGGTTTGCACAAATTGGCCGTATGTGATGTCGATTAACTCTTGGAGGATGTTGCGCTCTTCTGGGGTCAGCTCGCGGTCAAAGGAAAGGATATCCTTGTAGGGGCCGGACTTGATGACCTTAAAGGAAATCCCTACCTTGTCCAGCAGCCGTTCGAGATTGTTGCCGCGGATAATGACGCCGATGCTGCCGGTGATGGTGCCGGGGTTGCTGACAATTTTCTCGGCTCCCATGGCAATGTAAACCCCCCCAGAGGCAGCGATGTTGCCAAAGCTGGCCACAATGCGGGTGCCCTTGCGTTCCCGCAGGCGCGAGAGGGCATTGTAGATTTCCTGGGAGTCTGCCACTGTCCCACCGGGGCTGTCGATGCGCAACACCACTGCCGGGATCTGTCTTTCTTCCACCTCTTTCAAGGCTTTGAGAACCCGCTCCCGGGTTCTGCCATCGATCACCCCTGTTACCTCAATGCGGCCAATTTGCCGACGCCAGCCCCCCGAGAACAATCGCTTCAGCATAAGAAAACGGCACGAAAATAAGCCTCTACCCTCGTATCATGAAGGCCGTCTGGGGGTGCGGTCAACCAAGCAGCTTAGACATTGCCGTACACCGGGATCGCTGCCCCTCTCAGATCCCGCGCCGCTTCCGAGACCAAAAAGGCGATCACCTGGCCGATAGACTCGGGCTTTACCCACAGCTCCGCCTGCTCGGAGCCCATGGTAGCCCGGTTGGCTGGCGTGTCGATGATGCTGGGCAGAACTGCGTTGGCGGTGATGTCAGTGCCTTTGGTTTCGGCGGCAATGGTGCGGGTCAGGGCCACCACCCCCGCTTTGGAAGCACAGTAGGCGGCCAGTTGGGATCCCGGCTCTACCGCCCCTCGGGAGGCCACGGTCACGATCCGTCCATAACCCTGTTGCCACATCTTGCGCAGGCTGTGCTTACAGGCCAAAAAAGTGGTGGTGAGATTGAGGTCAAAGTCACGTCGCCAATTTTCTAAGCTGTACTCGTGGGTGGGGCCCATGGCAAAGCCGCCCACCAGGTGCACCAAGCCATCAACGCGGGGCAGATCGTCAATGAGCTGTGCCACAGCGGCTTCGTTCAGCAAATCCACCTGCACACAGCGCACCTGGCCCAGGCTATTGGCCGGCAGGCGCTGCCGCAAGACAGCCAACTCCTCTTCTTGGCGGTAGGTCAAGATCAACTCTGCCCCTGTGTCCAGGAGCACGGGGGTTACTCCCAACCCCAGCCCACCGGTACCGCCAGTTACAAGGATCTGTTTGCCCTGGTTGTTGAGCATAGGTTGTTTTGGAATCTGGTGAAAAACCCTTGAGGACTCCCTCTCACCCTACCGCGGTTTTCCCTCGCCGGAAACGGCAGCCATCCTAGGTGTCTGCTCCAGTAGCAGATCGCTCAGGGCCAGCCAATCGGGCAGATCCAGCTCTTCGGCACGGGCCGTGGGGCTGAGGCGGAGCTGGGCGAGAGCGGCGGCCACGGTCTGGCGATCCACGAGGCCTCCTAGAGCGTTGACAAGTTGCTTGCGGCGGGTGGAGAAGCCCTGGCAAACCAGTTGGGAGAACCAGCGGGGATCGCGGGCGGGGATGGGGGCAGGGCGGGGAGTGAGGCGAACCACTGCCGATTCCACTTGGGGAGGAGGCCGGAAGGCGCTGGGGGGCACGCGGCAGATGAGCTCGCACTCAGCTAGGTAACGCACCCGTACACTCAAAGCACCGTAGGCCCTGCTGCCAGGGCCGGCCTGCAGGCGCTCAGCCAGCTCTTTTTGCACCATCAAGACGATGCGCTCAAACTGCCTCACCGGTTGGGCCGGGGATCCCAGCACTTTCTCCAAAATTGGGCCGGTGAGGTTATAGGGGATATTGGCCACCAGCAGGCGGGGCTGAGGCGGGAGCGGCAGGCGAAGAAAATCTCCTTCCACCAGGTGAAAGCGGGGTTGGTCGGCGAAGCGCTTTTGCAGCAGCCGACACAGATCTCGATCGATCTCCACTGCCACCACATGTACGCCCTGGGCCAGCAACCGCTGCGTCAACTGCCCAGTGCCAGGGCCGATCTCCAGAACCCACGGAGGATCCCTCTGAGGGGGCGGCAACTGGGCAGCCCGCAAAATCGCCTCATGAACCGTGGGATCCTTAAGCCAATGCTGGCCAAACCGTTTGCGGGGATAGGGCATTGCTGGATCAGCACTGGGCCGGATAGGAGATTAGGTTGGGATCTGTATCCTCGGGGGATCCTTTTTGAGCTGGGCTCGCCTCCCCGCCCAGGAGCGGCTGGCGGTAGAGGGGCACGGTAAAAGTGACGGTGGATCCCAGCCCTTCGCCCAGGCTATAGAAGTTGATCTCTCCCCCCATCGCCTCCACCAGCCGTTGGCTGATGGCTAAGCCCAAGCCGGTGCCTCCGTACTGGCGGGTGGTGGAGCCATCCACCTGGGTGAAGGCCTGAAACAGCTTCTGCTGCTTTTCCAACGACACACCGATCCCGGTGTCAATCACGCGAATGCGGGCCATCCCCGGCTCGCCCGGCAGGAGGTCTGCTCGCACCGTCACAGAACCCCTGGGGGTAAACTTGATGGCATTGCCCACTAGATTGAGCATCACCTGCAGCAGGCGTTGGTAGTCGCCATAGAGCAAAATGGGCTCTGCCGTGGGGGGCAGGTAGAAGCTGAGCTGCAATCCCTTTTGACTGGCCTGCAAACTGGTTTTGGCCTCCACATCCTTGAAGAGGACTTGCAGGTCGCAGGGCTGAAACTCCAACTGCATTTTGCCTGCCTCGATCTTGGCGATGTCCAGCACGTCGTTGATCAAGGCCAACAGGTGCAGGGCCGAGCGGTAGGCTTCCTGCAAAAAGTCCAGCTCCTCTTCTCGGCTTTCGGCCATTCCGTCCAGCACCAGCCTAATAAAGCCGATGATCCCGTTGAGAGGGGTGCGCAGCTCATGGGAAGTATTGGCCAAGAATTGACTTTTCAGTTGGTTGGCCGATTCTGCTTGGGCACGGGCCTGCTCCAGCTCTTTGTTTTTCTGGCGCAGTGTCTGGTTGGCCAACTGCAGGCGAGTGGCCAGTTGGCGGCTTTGATCCAGCAAGATGGCGTGGGCAATCGCCGTGCCCAGGTAGGTGGCGATGCTCTGCAGCACCTGGAGGTGGCCGGCCTGCCAGACGGGGGCTTCGTTGGGGGGCAACACTTCCAGCCAGAGCAGGCTGTTGGCATAGCCCCGGTAAGACATGGCGATGGCCAGATGGCGTCCCATCACCACCGGCTCTTCTTGACGAAGGGCTTGCAGCAGAGGCGGGTGATCCGCCAGACGCAACGTCTGGTTCAACAGCGAGGGATCCCCTGGGTTGCGGCGGTACTCGGCGTTAACCGTGAGGGAGTCCTGCCCCACTTCGTAGAGGGCCAACAGGCAGCGATCCACCCCAAACAACTGCCCCAACTGCTCCACCGTCTGCTGGCACAGCTCGCGGATATCCAGGGAGTGGCCGATGTTGCGCAGCAACTGGGCCGTGATCCCCGGCACCGGGTTGGTCAGAAGGGGATGGGGCTGGGCAGTAGAGCTGCTGGCTCCGCCGGCCAAGTTGAAAGGCGTTGCCCCCAACACCTTGCCCACCACCGAGACGGCCACCACCTCCCCCTCCATGTCCCGCACCGGGTTGAGGCAAAGATGCAAGTGCAACTTGTAGCGGGGAGAGATCACCTGACACTGGTGCTGCAAGGGATCCCCACTCGCAAACACCTGCTCGAGCTTGGCTTGGTACTCCTCCGCATTAGCCACCTCCCAGCTTTGCTGTCCGCTCAGGATCTGCGGCGGGTAGATAGCGTAGTTCTCAGCACCCTCCCAATAAAAACTCCAGAAACGCTGCTGGCGATCCTGGGTGTAGAAAATTAGATCTGGTTGGAGGACACCCATTGGGGAAGAGGCCATCATTGCGTCGGAAAAACAGAGCTCTTCGGCCTGAAGCCTCAGGTTTTCGCAGAGGAAGCTGGGCTGGAGTCCTTGTTGAGTCGGGCAAAGATCATCCGGCCCGCCGAGGTTTGAATGGCGCTGGTCACCACAACAGAGCGGGTCTTGCCCAGAGAGCGCTGTCCCTCTTCCACCACCACCATCGTGCCGTCCTCCAGATAGCCTACCCCCTGGCCCGGCTCCTTGCCTTCGCGGGTAATCTTGATCTCGAAGCTATCGCCAGCAATGTAGATGGGTCGCAGCGCTTCGGCCAGCTCGTTCACGTTCAGCACCTTGATCCCCTGCAGCGTGGCCACCTTTTTCAGGTTGTAATCGGTGGTCACCAGCGTTCCCCCCACATTTTGGGCAAGGCGCACCAGCTTCTCGTCCACGGTGGTCAGATCCGGGTAGTTGGCTTCGTGAATCACAAAGCGCTCGGGGTAAGACTGGCGCAGCGCTTGCAGCGTATCCAACCCTCTGCGACCTCGCTCCCGTTTTTGCGGATCGGCTTTGTCGGCAATGGTTTGCAGCTCCGCGATGACAAAGCGAGGGATCACCAGCGTCCCCTCCAAAAAGCCCGTCTCGATCAACTGGGCCACGCGCCCGTCGATGATCGAGCTGGTGTCCAAAACCTTGGCGCTGGCCGCCACCACACTGCCTTCTGCCGCCGCCTGCAGGGCGTAGTTGGGGTTGAACAGGCGCAGGAGTGCAGGGCCATGGGTATCGGCCAAACTTACCCCCAAGTAGGCAAAGGACAGGCTAAAAAAGATGGAGGCCAGTGGCTCAATAAAGTTATTGAGCTGCTGGGGCAGGGGCAACAAATAGACAGGAGCCATGGCCAAATTGGCAATCACCAGGCCAATCACCAGCCCCACCGAGCGGCTGATCAACACATCCGGCGGCAGCGAGCGTACATTGGCCTCGAAGCGGCGGTAGCCCCAGCGCACCAGGGATCCCAAAGCCAAACCCGCCAGGACACCAAAGCCGCTGGTAACCACGCGCGCCCCCTCCACATTGGCCCCCTGGATGGCGGCAGGAGGGAGCAGATCCAGGCCGTAGAATCCGAGACCTGCCCCGGCCAACATGAAGATCCCAATCAGCAAGACATCTAACATGGCGAAGAAAGCGCCCCTGCTCAGAATATGCTTGGGTCTGCTACTCGCAATAGGCAAATCCGACTCCTATTCTAGTCTTCTGGCTGAAGAGAGGGATCTCATCCCCCACCACGAAAGAAGGAGACTATGCTGAAGAAAGGCCATCCCTCCCTGGCTTGGGGGGTGAGGCGAGAAATGGCTACAATCAACGTCTTAGGCAAGGTCTCAGCAAAGCTGGAAGCAACTATGGCACAAGCACTGGAATTGAACGTCGAAAATGTGGAAAAAGTGTTGGACGAGCTGCGCCCCTACCTGCAAGCCGATGGCGGCAATGTAGAGCTGGTGGAAATCGACGGCCCGGTGGTGAAGCTGCGCCTACAGGGGGCCTGTGGCGCCTGCCCCAGTTCCACCCTGACCTTAAAAATGGGCATCGAGCGCAAGTTGCGGGAGAGCATTCCTGACATCCTGGAAGTAGAACAGGTGTTCTGAGGGCTCTGCCGCTTCTGGTCTGTTATCTTGGTTCCCTAGGGCAGCAGGTGCAGCCGTCGCTGTGACTCTCTGCCTCTTGACCTTTTTTCCTTCTTTCCTTCAAGCCAGCCCATGCCTGTCCTCCTCTCCATCGCCATCCTCGCCCTGCTGATCCTGGTGCATGAGGCGGGACACTTCGCGGCAGCCAAACTCCAAGGGATCCACGTCAACCGCTTTTCGCTGGGGTTTGGCCCGGTGCTGTGGCGCTACCAGGGCAAGGAGACGGAGTACGCCATTCGCGCCCTGCCGTTGGGGGGCTACGTGGGCTTTCCCGACGATGACGAGCGCTCCCCCTACCCGCCCGACGACCCGGATCTGCTGAAGAACCGCCCTGTTGCGGATCGCCTGGTGGTGATGAGCGCGGGGGTGATGGCCAACCTGGCCTTTGCCTACCTGGTGCTGGTGCTGATGTTTGCTTCGGTGGGGATCCCCTCGGTTACGCGCATCCAGCCTGGCATTCTCATTGCTCAGGTGATGCCGGATAGCCCGGCGGAGCAAGCTGGCTTGCAGGCGGAAGATGTGGTGTTGCGGGCGGCCGACCACGATTACAGCACAGTTGCCGACGAGACCTCGGCTTTGGCAGCTCTCAATGATTTTCAGGCGTTGATCCGCCGCAGCGAAAACCAGCCCGTCCCCCTGCAGGTGCAGCGAGGGGAAGGGGATCCCATTCTGGAGATCACGGTGATTCCCGAGATGCGGGGAGAGGTGGTGGCCATTGGGGTCAACCTGGCCCCCAACCAAGAGGTGACACTGCGCCCGGCCCAGAGCCTGGCAGAGATCTTTGCCGAAGCCGGGAATGCCTACCAGCGCCTGGTGATGATGAACATCAGTGGCCTGCAGCAGCTCCTGCAGAACTTCCAAAACACGGCCACCCAGGTATCCGGGCCGGTGGGGATTGTCAAGATTGGTGCCGACTTGGCGCGGGATGACGCGGCCAGCTTGTTTAATTTCACCGCTTTGATCAGCATCAACCTGGCCATTCTCAACCTGTTGCCCCTGCCCGCCTTGGATGGGGGTCACATCGCCTTTTTGATCCTGGAAGCGATCCGCGGCAAGCGGCTGCCCAGAGAACTGGAGGAACGGGTGATGCAGACGGGCTTGGTGCTGCTGCTGGGTCTGGGGGTAGTGCTGATCTTTAAGGACACCCTTGCCATTGTCACCGGGTCGGGCTAGCTGCAGATGACTAGCAAGCGGGCTTTGCGCCAGCGGGCTTTGGAGATCCTGATCCGGCTGAAGCGCCATTATCCCAACTCCACCTGTGCCCTCCACTACCAAACGCCGCTGCAACTGCTGGTGGCCACCATTTTGTCTGCACAGTGCACCGACGAGCGGGTCAACCAAGTTACGCCGGAGCTGTTTCGCCGCTTTCCCGATGCCCAGGCGCTGGCGGCAGCCCCACGGGAGGAGATCGAGGCCCTGATCCGTTCCACCGGCTTCTACCGCAACAAGGCTAAACACATCCAAGAGGCCTGCCGCAAGATCGTGACCGACTTCGGCGGCCAGGTGCCGCGCACCATGCCGGAGCTGCTCACTCTGCCGGGGGTGGCCCGCAAGACGGCCAATGTGGTGCTGGCCCATGCCTTTGGCATCAACGCCGGCGTGACTGTCGATACCCACGTCAAGCGCCTCAGCCGTCGCCTCGGCCTCACCGAGCACGAGGATCCCGTGCGCATCGAGCGGGATCTCATGCAGTTGTTGCCGCAAGCCGACTGGGAAAATTGGTCCATTCGCCTGATCGACCATGGGCGGGCCATTTGCACCGCCCGTAAACCCCTTTGCGACCAGTGTTTTCTGGCCGATCTCTGCCCCAGCGCTCCCCTCCTGAGACCGGCGGGGAAAACGGACAGAGAAGCTGCAACAGCCTCCCAGACTTGAGCGCTTGGCATCCGGTTTTTCGGCTTCCCCTCGCCCTAGAATAGGCTGCATGGACGATCAACCGACTAGACCGACCCCCGTGACCTTGCCTGTTCTGGTTATCGCTGGGCTGACGGGATCTGGGAAAACCCTGGCCATCCAGCAATTGGAACAACTGGGCTACACCGGCTTGGAAGGGATCCCGCCTGACCAGGCTGTTTCTTTGATCGAGGCGATGCGGCCTCGCCACCCTGCTCTGGCGGTGAGCCTAAACCTCCACATCCCGGAATATCGGGAGCAGTTCCTTGCCTTTGACCGCTGGCGGCAAGCGCAAGGGATCCCTTTCCTCTTTCTGGAGGCCCGTCCTCTGGTATTGCTCAACCGTCTTAGCGCCCACCGCCGCCCCCACCCTTACCACCCTGGCGTTGGCCTGTTGGAGGCCATTGAGCAGGAAGTGCGCGATCTGGCCCCCGTGCGGGAGCGCTGCACCCACCTTCTGGATACGTCTGAGCTGGACAGCCAGCAACTGCGGCAGCAATTACAGGCCCTGGCCCACGGGATCCCGCAGCCGCTCAACCTGAGGCTGGTCAGCTTCGGCTTCAAGTACGGTGCTCCCCTCGATGCCAACTTGCTGTTCGACGTGCGCTTTTTGCCCAATCCCTTCTTTCAGCCCCATCTGCGCCACCTGACCGGCCAGGATCCGCCTCTGCAGGCGTTCCTCTTTGCGGATCCAGTTACCCAATCCACCTACCGGCAGATCTTTTCTCTGGTGCAGGCGTTCTGGCCCCACTACCGAGCAGAACGACGGCCCCACCTAACCGTGGCCATCGGCTGCACCGGCGGGCAACACCGCTCTGTGGCTCTGGTGGAGCGCCTGGCTCAAGATCTGCGGCCTTGGGCCGTCCCCACCGACAACCCTGCCCTGCCTGCCCTGAACATCCAGGTGCAGCACCGCCATTTGCTGGATTCGCAGCGAGAGCTGGAGGCTCGCTTTGGCCCGCCCCCCCCTGACGCTGGCGTAGAACAGCAACAGGTTAGGATCCCTTTGGCCGGTTTTCCTGCACCTCCCCATGACTAAGCCCGTGCTCAGCAACAAGTCCACCGTGGGGGGGCCTCGCCGTCGCAAGGCCGCTTGGCCGGGAAATGGCTGGAAATGGCTCTTCCCTGGTCTGGCGGTCAAGCGCTGGCTCACCCTGGCCGTGGGGGGCGTGCTGCTGATGGTGCTGGGCATCGCCATCTGGACAGAGCTGACCCCCATCTTTCGCCTCAAGCGATTAATCGACATCACCCTGCGCCTGATCACCACCTGGATCCCAAACACCATCAGCGGCCCCTTAGTAACCGGGATCGGCCTGGTGATGGTGGTGCTGGGCTTCCGCAGCGCCATGCGCTCCATCGAAGATGTGCTGATCCCAGAAGGAGACGAGGCGCTGGTGGATAAGCTCCTGTTGCGGCGACGCCTGAGCCGTGGCCCTCGCATTGTGGTGCTGGGGGGCGGCACCGGCCTTTCCAACCTGCTGCGAGGGTTGAAGCGCTACAGCTCCAACATCACCGCCATTGTTACTGTGGCCGATGACGGCGGCTCCTCAGGGCGCTTGCGGCGGGAGATCGGCGTGTTGCCCCCCGGCGACATCCGCAACTGCCTTACCGCCTTGGCCAACGAAGAAAAGCTGCTCACGGAGCTGTTTCAATACCGCTTCCAGGCTGGGGAAGGGCTGAGCGGGCACAGTTTTGGCAACCTGTTCATCACCGCCCTCACCGCCGTTACCGGCGGCGACCTGATTCGGGCCATCACCGCCACCTCGCAAGTCTTGGCCATTCAGGGACGAGTGCTGCCGGCTACCCTGGCGGATGTCACCCTCTGGGCCGAGTTAAGCGATGGCCGCCGTGTGGTGGGCGAGTCCAACATTGCCAAAGCCAGGGGGCGCATCTGTCGCATTGGCTGCGACCCGCCCAACCCTCCCGCCTTGCCTGAGGCCATCGAGGCCATCGAGGCGGCAGAGTTTGTGGTGCTGGGGCCGGGCAGTCTCTACACCAGTATCATCCCCAACCTTTTGATCCCGGAGATTGTGGAAGCCTTGGCCAAGAACATGGCACCCCACATCTACGTGTGCAACATTATGACCGAGCCAGGGGAAACCGACGGCTACACCGTTGGGGATCACGTCATGGCTCTGGATCGGGTGGCGGGCGTGCGCTTGTTCGATGCTGTCCTGGTGCAACGGGATCCCCCTTCCCCCCGTGCCCTAGAACATTACCGCCGCAACGGTTCCGAGTTTGTGGTCTTGGATCCGGATAAGCTGGCCTACCTGGGCTGTCGGGCTGTCTTGGCCAATGTCATGCAAGAGGATTCTGAGACTGGCTTGGTGCGCCACAACCCTGAACGCCTGGCGGCGATGCTGATGCGCTGGTTCGACAGACACCGCTAAGCCACCCCACAGTCCCACCTTGCTAAGGGCTGGCCATAGCCAGTAGATTCTTGCGGCCCAGTTTTGGCATCCCCCTAATTCGTGAGGTTATGAACTACCCCACCGCGTAGGCGGGTGGGGTTTCCTCACCCGCTTGGCAGCGGAGCTTTTGTCTCTTCTTCTGCCCCAGTTGCTCCGTGGATCCCGTGTACCGGGTCTGTGAAGTAGAGCTGAAGCATCCAAGACTCACGAGGCGGGTTCCCAGCCCCGGTTGCCGATTAACGGCAACGTTGTACAGTACCATCACCGTCCCCCTGTCCCGCGGTGTCGCAAACCCACAGGCAGAACAGACATGGTAACGGTTACTTAGCTCTGCCCACTCCTTGTGAACAGCACCGCACTTGGGACAGCGCTGAGACGGCTT
>NZ_JANSIY010000034.1:0-23144 GCF_047462295.1 Synechococcus sp. H60.3
CCGGCTTGGTCTTCTTATGTCCCACTCATCTGCTCAGCTTGGCGATGGCGACCGTCTGCTGCGGGCGGCCCGTGGGGAGGTGCTGGATCGTCCTCCGGTTTGGATGATGCGCCAGGCGGGGCGCTACATGGCGGTCTACCGTGAGCTGCAGAGCAAATACACCTTCAAGCAGCGCTGCGAGATCCCGGAGCTGGCGATTGAGATCTCGTTGCAGCCGTTTCGCGCCTTTGCCCCCGACGGCGTCATTATGTTCAGCGACATCCTCACCCCCCTTGAGGGCATGGGGATCCCCTTTGAGCTGGTGGAGCAGCAGGGGCCGATCATCGACCCGCCAATCCGCTCCCAGGCCCAAATCGACCAAATCCATCTCTTAGAGCCGGAAGAAAGCCTGCCCTTTATCAAGACCATACTCAGCACCTTGCGCCGCGAGGTGGAAGGGAAGGCAACGCTGCTGGGCTTTGTCGGCTCCCCTTGGACCTTGGCCTGCTACGCCGTAGAGGGCCGCAGCTCCAAAGACTATGCCCATATCAAGAGCCTGGCCTTCACTCAGCCGCAGATGTTGCATCAGTTGCTGAGCAAGCTGGCGGATAGCATTGCCCGCTACGTGATCTACCAGATCGAGTGCGGTGCCCAGGTGGTGCAGTTGTTTGACACCTGGGCCGGCCAGCTCAGCCCCGGCGATTACGAAGCTTGGGCCTTGCCCTACCAAAAGCAAATTGTGGATCAGGTGAAAGCTCGGCATCCGCAGGTGCCGCTCATTCTCTACATCAACGGCAGCGCCGCTTTGTTGGAGCGGGTGGGCAAAGCTGGCATCGATGTCTTCAGCCTCGATTGGATGAGCGACATGGCCGAGGCCAGGGCCCGCCTGGGATCCCTGGCGGTGCAGGGCAATCTCGACCCGATGGTGTTGCTGGGATCCCCGGAATTCATCCAGCAGCGCACCCTGGAGGTGATTCAAAAGGCGGGACCCCGCGGCCACATCATGAACCTGGGCCACGGCGTGCACCACACCACTCCGGAGGCCAATGTCCATCACTTTTTCGAGACGGTGCGCCAATCGGCAGAGCTGCTCAAAGCTCTCTAGCCGTATAGAAAAACCCCTTGACTCTAGGAGTAGGGTTTGCCTTAAGAGCCAGGGATCCCCGGTGTACATCAGCGTCATCATCCCCACCTACAACCGCCGTCCCATCTTGCAGAAATGTCTGCAGGCTTTGGCCCAGCAGCAGCCTGGCCCCTACGACGGCTACGAGGTGGTGGTGGTGGACGACGGCTCCACCGACGGCACGGTGGAATGGCTGCAGAGCCAGCCGCCAGATTTGCCGCCGATAAAGCTTTTGTGCCAAGAACACCGCGGCCCTGCTGCCGCCCGCAACCTGGGGTTTCGCCATGCCCAGGGATCCATCATTGTTTTTATCGACAGCGACCTGGTGGTGGTGGATCATTTCTTGGCCGCTCATGCCCAGATGCTGCGGCGACACGGCGTCAAGGGGGATCCCAGTTCGCTCCAGGAAGCCAAGGTCTTCACCTATGGGCGGGTGATCAACACCTGCAATTTCCAGGATCCCTGCTCCGAGCCCTTCAAGCCCACCGATTTTTCGGCAGCCTTCTTTGCCACCGGCAATGTGGCCATCGCCCGCCATTGGCTGGAGCGGGCTTGTGAAACCCCTGCCGGCCCCTTTGACGAGCGGTTTCACCTCTACGGCTGGGAAGACCTGGAGCTGGGGGTGCGGCTGAAGCACCTGGGCCTGCGCCTGGTCAAGTGCCCCCAGGCCACCGGCTACCACTGGCATCCGCCCTTCGAGCTAGCGCAAATCCCAGCCCTCATCGAGCGGGAGCGGCAGCGGGGCCGCATGGGCATCCTCTTTTACCAAAAGCACCCCACTTGGGCCGTGCGCCTGATGATCCAACTGACGCCTCTGCATCAATGCCTATGGGGCCTGCTGTCGCTGGGGGGCTGGCTGAACGAGAAGCGGCTAGAGCCGCTGCTGCGCTGGTTGATCCGGCAAGGCCGCTCGCAGTTGGCCTTGGAGCTGTGTCGGGTTTGCTTCCTCAACTGGTACAACGTCCAGGCGGTTTACGAGAGCTACAGAGCAATGAAAGCCCGAAATAGCGGGATCCACCTGTCCTGAGCGCTCACCAGCGTCGGATAGGTCAGCCGGCCATAGTCCTTGCCGGGGATCAACGGCCTTCCGGGATCCGGGTCAGCAGGGCCAAGGGGCTCCCAAACGGCGCCGGCCCCCTTGACGATGGCCCACACCGCCGCCACATCCCAGATCTTGGGTGAGCGTTCTACTGCTCCCAAAAGGCTGCCGCTGGCCACCGCCAGCAGGTTGTAGGCAGCGCCCCCCAACATCCGCGCTTTGCAGGGAAATTGCGGGCTAATCCAGTGGCTGCTGCGGGAGCAAAAATTAAACAGTTGGTTGGGGCCGGGTGGGGCGGTGCTGGGGTGGATGGGCCGAGGACGGACGGGATCCCGGTCGTGGCGGATGAGAAAAGCTCCTGCCGGCGCATCGCCCGCAAACTGAGGCCAGTAGCCGTAAAAAGTCTGGCGGATGGGCGGCAGATGCACACAGCCAAACACAGGCACGCCCCAGTGCAACAGCGCCAGCGAGCTGCCCCAGATGGGGATCCCGCGGGCAAAATTGGTGGTGCCATCCAAGGGATCCACCACCCAGCACCACTCTTTCTCCGGGAAAATGTGGTTGGACTCCTCGCTCAGGTAGCCGTGAGCCGGATAGGCCGCGGCAATTGCCTTTTGAAAGGTGTCATCTGCCCATTTGTCAGAAGCGGTTACCAAGCTGCCGTCCGCTTTTTCTGTAGAGGAGGCCTGGCCAAAGTCTGCCAAGAGCTGCGATCCGACCTTTGCCGTGGCCTGCAAGGCAAACTCGGTAACCTCCAGCCAGAAGGGGGAAGGAGAGGCGGTTTCACAAAGAGCACCCATGCCCCAATCCTAGCGGGATCCCCAGCTTTTGGGGCGAAAAAGGTTGGCAATGGCAGCGGATCCCTCACCAACAGGTCTTGCGCCCTCAAGCTGACTAGAATCATTTAGGTAAGTCCTCTCCTCGGCTGGCCGTCCTCCTCCATGAACCAGCGCCTCATTGGACAACTGATCGGCAACCGCTACCGACTGACCCACCACATCAGCGAGGGTGGCTACGGCAACGTGTTCGAGGCGGTGGATACCCAGTTGAATGACGAGCCGGTGGCCGTCAAGTTGTTGCGCCCGCCGCCGCCAGACATGGAGCCGGAGTATTACCAGCAACTGCAGCAGCGCTTCCTGGACGAGGCCAGGGTCAGCGCTCTGTTGGGCGAGCACCCCAACATTGTGCAGGTGCGCTCCTATGGCCTCTACCAAAACCAGCCCTACCTGGTGATGGAGTATCTGAATGCCCAACCCTACACCGGCCAGGGGTTGGACTATGTGTTGGCACGGGAAGGCCCCTTGCGCCCAGAGCGGGTGGTGAACTTGGCATTGCAAATTTGCTCGGCCCTGCACCACGCCCACAACTTTCACATGGATCTGGGCAAACACTCGATTCGAGGGGTCATCCACCGCGATATCAAGCCCAGCAACATCTTTGTGCAAAAAGGGCCCGACGGCAAGGAACGGGTCAAGATCCTGGACTTCGGCATTTCCAAGCTCATGGGAGAGACCTCCCGTGGCCTGACACAAACCGGGTATTTTTTGGGCACGATGGTCTATGCTTCCCCGGAGCAGATGCGGGGAGAGAAGCTGGATGCCCGCTCCGACATCTATTCGCTGGGGGTGGTGCTGTACGAGCTGTTAACCGGTGCCCTGCCCTTCGAGCCGGAGACCGACACCCTGCAGGGCTGGTACCACGTCCACAACTTCCAACAGCCCCGCCCCTTTCAAGACCATCCGCTGCCCCACCCCATCCCTGAGGCTCTGGAAAGGGTGGTGCTGCGTTGCTTGGAGAAAGACCCTGCCCTTCGCCCGGCCACCATGGAGGAGCTGGCCCAGCAGCTCCGAGCCGTCTATGGGGATCAGATCTCGACTCCCACCTCCTCGGCTCCTCCTCAACAGGTTTCTCTTCAGCGGATCCCTGCGGGGTTTGGCCAGCAGGTTACCCAGCAGGCGGCTGCGTCGGAAGCTGAGGCGGAAAAGCTCCAGCGGGCGGTGCATTTGATCGAGGCAGGCGAATACAAAATGGCCATCCACCTGCTCAACGAGCTGATCCAGAACGCCCCCAACGAAGCCCGCTACTATCTGTACCGCGGCCTGGCCCACCAGCGGCAGGGCCATTGGGGCCTTGCCCAGATGGACTATCAAGGAGTGCTGCGGCTGGAGCCGGGCAACCCCTCGGCAGAACAGGGCCTGCGCGAGGTTGAACAGCAGGTCGGCCAGGAACAGGTTAGCCCCCACCCGAAGCCCACCCTCCCCACCTCAGGCAAGCCCCGCCAGAGCAAAGGATTGGCCCTGGTCTGGCTCCTGGCCAATTGGGCGGCGGCTGGGATTGGCTATCTGGGGCTGGGGGTGGCAGCTCCCCTCCTAGCTGCTTTGGGTTCGCTCCAAGGAGCGGTGGCTGGGGCCAGCCTTGGCTTGGGAATGGGGCTACTCCAGTGGGCGGTATTGCGACGGCAGGTTTCTTGGCGGTGGGTGGCGGCCACGCTACTGGCCACGGCTTTGGGCTGGGTGGCAGCAGATACCCTGGCCCCTCAGGTGGGGGTGGCAACCTTCGCTTTCGATCCCAGGGATCCCTGGCCCCAGAACGCCTTGCAGGCGATGGCCAGCCCGCTGCGTGGCTTGCTGGTGGGGCTTGGCGTCGGTGGATTGCAAGGGATCCTCCTGTCCCGGCACGGGAAAGTCGCCTGGGCCTGGGTCTTGGCGGCAGGGGTAGAAGGGGGAGGGGCAGCTCTGCTCATCCATTGGCTGCTGGCCAGCTCTGCCTTGAGCCATTGGCTGCTGCTCCTTGCCGGGCTGCTGGTCCACACCCGCCCCCTCAGCGCCCTGGTGCTTTCCAACCTCAATTGGCGCCGCATCCCTGCCGTTCAAAATTGACCACAGACCAAACAACAGGCCGCCTAACCCCCATCCCACACCACCTCAGCTCCCCTCAAAACTTACCTGACCAGGGATCCCCTGCAGCCATTAAGAGCAAGAAGGCCCTCTCGCGAGAGCCTTCTTGAGGATACTATTGCGCCGTTTTACCGTGGTTTTCGACCTGGAAAAGCCAGTGTAGGACATCGGGGATGACTATCGATAGTTTCCAAATCGAGTTTGGCTTACTGCTCTCACATCCACACCCGTCCTAATTGTCGAAGGGTATCGATCGCAAAAACGTAACGGCAGTCACCAACGCCTCAGAATCCTTAGCCCATCATACCGCATCTGCCGGCCGTGCTTGTCAAGTGCTCATCAGGGATTTGCCAAGGACGGGACCGGCATTTGCTTGCTTGGCTTTGCAGGAGCCCTTTTGTCCTTCGGCTAGGATAGGAAGGCAGCCCGACTTTTTGCCGGCCATGCTCGACTCTCTGTTGGACAATATTTACGGCGCTTGGTTTCTGCCGGAGCGCACCTTCCGCTCGCTGCGGCAACAGCCTGTTCTCTGGCAAGCTTTTGGGGTGGTGGCGCTGCTCAACATTCTCGAGGCTGTGCGTCGCTTTGGGGTAAACCTGCCGAGCATGGTGCTGGCGCTACTGGCAGGCTCCCTGGGATGGGTAAGCCTGGCGGCTTTGCTGCAGGCGCTGGCCTTTTGTTTTGGGCGGGCTGCCCCTTCTTTTGCAGCGCTCCTCTGCCTGACGGGCTTTGCTAGCTTGCCCTGGCTGCTGCTGGGACCTGCCCAATCCCTAGGCGGGGTGGCCGGATCCCTGCTCGGGTTAGGGGCGCTGTTGTGGTTTGTGGTTTGGCAGGTGCGGGCGGCAGCAGTGGCGCTGGATCTGGAGTGGTGGCGACTGGCGGGCCTGATCCCGTTGGCCTTCCTGGGCGGGCTCCTGTCCTTGAACTGGTTGAGCAGCGCCGTTGTGGCTTTGGCTTCTCTGGGCTGAAAGGCAATTGCAAAATTGGGAAGAAGCAGCCCGCCCGGCTAGCTGGGCACTCGCTGCAGGTGCGGCTTTTCCTCTGGCAGAATCGCACCTTCCACAGGGCAAACCTGAAGACAGATGCCACAGTCAATGCAGGTGGCAAAGTCGATCCAAAAGTAGTCGGTGCCTTTGGCATTTTTGCCGTCCCCAGGGTGAATGCAGGCGACGGGGCAGGCCTCCACACAGTCGGCAACGCCTTCACAAATATCGGTGACGATGGTATGGGGCATGGATCCCTCTCACTAAATCGAGTCAACCTCAACACCTTCCCATCCGCTTGACCCAGAGTCTGTTGGATCGTTGGCAGTGGGCGGCAGAGGGCTTTGTCATTTTAGCTTAATCGGCGGGAAGCCCCGCACTGTATGGGTGAATTGTGTTGACTCAAGAGCCAATCAGTGTCGGGATGAAAGCCGTTTGTGCTTCAATTGAGGAGATTAAGTTCAATCTCCGGAGAGTTTCCCGCCGTGGGTTGCACGGTGCCAGCACGCCAAGACCTCTGTACCAACAAGTTTGTGAAGCGTGAAGCCCGTACTCTTGTGTTGACTCAACGAAGATGAGTGTCGGGAGTCGTTCACGCGAAAACGGATCCCTCTGAGAGCGACTACAAGCCCCCACCCAAGTTCGGCCCCTCTCCCAGGGAGAGAGGAAGTAGGGGCTAGGGCAAGGAGCAGTTTCGCCGCCGTTTGGAATAGTGGCTGTGCAACTGATGTCCCATCGAGCCCGGCAGCGGCTGTGGGGAATGCTGGCTTGGAGAATGCAGAGCGCTGGCCCCAGAACCTGCAGCTAGCTCTCTTCTTGAGATTGCCACCAACGGCTGAGGGGCCAATAGAGAGCGGGGGCCCACAGGCTGCTTAGAATAGCCGACGTGAGAGCATTGCGCTGATGGTTCCACCAGATGCTCTCCAGAGAACGTGGGCCATTGCCGCCAATAGCACCAGCGGCGGGCGAGGAGTTCGCCAACCCATCTAGCCAATTTACCATTTCCGCTGGCTCGAGGCCAGCGGATCCCTGAGAGGCCGTCAACCACATCCATTGCAGTGCCATCAGCGTCTCGGCAATCACCACCATGCCGAAGACGATCAAAGCCACAGAGATGAAGTCCTCTTGCATGTAGCGCTGTTTCTGCAACTTGGCCGTGAGGATCCCGACCACTGCCAACCCCAGAGCATGGGTAGGATAAGGGCTGGTCAGGGCATCCTGCAGAAAACCCAATGTAATCCCGGCAACAGCCCCCTGCCAAGCCTTGCGCCGCACGCTCCAGCACACCACCCAGATCAGGGGCCAGTCGGGGGTTAAGCCCGCCAGCTCCAAGCCTGGCCCCCGCCACCAAGGGGCCACCACCGCCAACAGCCCCGACAAGGCGGTGACCAGCCAATTGAGGCGAGACTTAAGGTTGAGAAGCAGAAGGTTGAGCATAGCGGTAAATCAAGGCCCACTCCAAGAGGCCCAGGGGCGCCGACAGTTCAACAGTGGCTTGTGGGGCAGGGCTGGCATCCAGATTGATGGCTCGAATCGTTCCCACCACAACCCCCGCCGGGTAGAAGCTGCTTAGGCCCGAAGTTACCACCACATCCCCCACTTCCACTTTGGGATCCTTATCGAAAAAATCCAAGATGGCATTCTGGGTGCCGGTGCCCCGCAAGATACCCATGTGCCGGCTGCGGCTGAGCATCACCCCGACACGGCTGGTGGGATCGCTGATCAGCAGCACGCGGCTGGTGTTGGGGGTTACCGCCTCAACCCGCCCGACCAATCCTCCTGGTGCCATGACCACATCTCCTACCCTGACCCCATGTCGGCTGCCACGGCTGAGGGTGAGCTGTTGCCACCAGTGATCGGCGCTGCGGCCCACCACTGCCGCCGGGATCCTCGCCTGGGGCATCTGCTCGGTAAACTGCAGCAGTTGCTTTAGCTCGCGATTTTGACGCTGCAGCTCGGCCACCAGGGCCTGCAGCTCGCGGGTGGCGGCCTGGCTAAGTACGGCGTCAGGGTTCACAGGTGGGCGGATGGGTGCGGTGAGCCAACTGTACAGTTCCACCAGCAGGGATCCCTGAGTCTGGCGCAAAGCCCACGCCCCTCCTATCGTCGAAGCAGACAGGAGCAGCCCCAAACCATGGCGCCTCCACCACTGGTGTAGCCGATTCAATCAGCACCCCTTTGAACCACTCGACTCACACCTGCCATTGGGATTCTAAGATCCTTAGGGAAGCGCATAGAGAAACGCTTCTAGCCTTTGAAGCTGCCGCTCAGGACTCGACCCAAGGTCTTGAAGTCCTCCAAAACCCGTCCTGTACCAAGCACCACACAACTGAGGGGATCCGGGGCAATGTGAACCAGGATCCCGGTCTCATGGCTGATCAGGGCGTCTAGCCCCTTGAGCAACGCCCCCCCTCCCGCCAACATAATGCCGCGGTCAATAATGTCTGCCGCCAATTCCGGCGGCGTGCGCTCCAGGGTGCGCTTGATGGCCTCCACAATGACCGAGAGCGGCTCGGCCATGCTCTCACGGATCTCAGTGCTCTTCACCGTAACGGTACGGGGCAAACCCGAGAGCAGGTGGAGGCCACGCACTTCCATGGTCAGCTCCTCTTGAATTGGGTAGGCAGAGCCGATTTGAATTTTAATCTCTTCGGCAGTGCGCTCCCCGATGGTGAGGTTGTGAACTTTTTTCATGTACTGGATAATGGCCTCGCTCAGCTCGTCTCCTGCCACCCGCACCGACTCGCTGAGGACGATCCCTTGCAAGCTGAGGACGGCCACCTCGGTGGTGCCGCCGCCGATGTCGATGATCATGTTCCCGGTGGGCTCTTGCACCGGCAGCCCCGCTCCGATTGCTGCCGCCACCGGCTCATCCACCAAATATACCTCCCGCGAGCCAGCTTGCAGGGCCGCTTCCATCACCGCCCGTCGCTCCACGCCAGTCACCCCACTCGGGATCCCGATAACGATGCGCGGGGCGATCAAGTAACGACCTCCATGCACCCGCTGGATGAAGTGCTTCAGCATCATCTCCGCCGTGTCGAAGTCGGCGATCACCCCATCGCGCAGAGGGCGCACAGCCACGATGTTGCCAGGGGTACGGCCCAACATTTTTTTGGCATCTTCCCCCACGGCCAGCGGTTGTTTGGTGTTTTGGTCGATGGCGACAACAGAGGGCTCCTGTAGGACAATGCCGCGGCCAGCCACATAGACTAGGGTGTTGGCCGTGCCCAGATCGATGCCCATGTCACGGGAAAATCGGCTGAATAGCCCCACGGTAGGTTGCTCCAGTTTTTACTTCGTGAAGAGCAGCAAGTCTCGGTACCTACTATAATCCAATCCTGGGAGAGAATCTCCCCCGCCACGGGGATCCCTTTCCGAGTGGCGCAGTTAGGGCTGGCCATCAGCGGAAGTTGGGATTAAAATGGGTAGCTTCCTTTTTCCGGTTGCGATGCAGATTGTTGCAGCTTTGCTGAGCTTGGCCACCCCCAATTTGCCCCGTTTGTTGCACTTTTACCAGACCCTCTTGGGGATCCCGCCCCAAGTTCAGCTCTCCAGGGAGGGAGAGCCAGTGTATGTGGAGTTTCGCCTGCCTGGCCTGCGACTGGGCCTCTACCGCAGTCTCCATCCAGAGTTTGCCGCCCAGGCGGGGGCAGTAAGTCTTTGCCTGCAGGTGCAGGATCTGGCGGCATGCCTCGGATCCCTAGCGGCGGTGTTGGCGGAGCACCAGATCCCCGTTTCGCCCTTGCGGCAGGCCTTTCACGGCCAGGAGGTGGACTTCCAGGATCCCGATGGCAATCGCATTGTATTGCACCAACCTTCCGCGGCCTTCTGGCAGGCGATGACCTGGGAGGGCACTTGCAACTGAACCAAGACCCCTAAGTCTCAGGGGAGACTCTTTCGAACCTTTCCGAGCAAAAGTTGTGCCAGGTGCGTGTTGGGAAAAGTCCCCTATGGTTGAGTTGAGAAGAGTTGAAGCTCGGGGGCTAGGTATGGGTGCGGTGTCCCCGTCGAGGCTGACCAGGTCATGAAAAAACCTCTGGGCGTCTGTCCGTGTTTCGACCCCAGAGGCTTCTTCTCTTCACTCCTCACCAGTCTTGAGCGTACACGCCGCCTGAAAGGTTGTCAAGCATTTTCCCAGTGGGGTTGGCGGGTGGGAAACCGCACCAGAGTAGCGCTGCCGTAGAGGATCATCTGTTGAGGCTGTAGGCACACCCGATCTACCCGCAGCTCGCTCCCTTGCAGGGCTAGCCGATCCAAATCCAGGAGTGCATTCAGGTGATCCACCAAGGCTTGGCTCAGGGCCCGCCCCTCCTCTGTGTCGCCTTCACACAGCGGATCGGCAAAGCAAATGCGGCGGCGTTCTAGCACCTGAATGCGAGCGGAAAAGCCCACCTGCAAGGGCTTTGCTCCCCCTGACTGAACCTTGGCCTGCAATTGCAGCCGCTGCTCTGGGGTGATGTGAACCTCGACCTGATGAAACGACAGAGGCTTGCCTTCCTGCCCCACCTGGGCCAGCTTGCTCAGCACAAAAGGGGTGTTGAAAGATTGCGCCAGATCCGCTTCGCTCAGCACCACCCGCATTGTGGCCTGCACCGGCTGCCGCAGCTTGATCCGCCCCTGCCAGATTTGGCTGAAATCGATGGCCACAGCATTGCAAAACAGCTCCAAAAGCGAAAGCCGCAGGCCGTTGTACATCTGCAGGTGCTGGCCCCGCAGCTCAAAGCTGTCGATGCGTCCCTGCAACAGCTTGGCAATGGGCTCTGCCCGCACGCGCGCCTCCAACCGCTCTGCATGCTTAAAGAGAGCGCGAATGGCTGCGCTCACCCCCCGGCTAACCCAGTCGACGGCCATAGGATTCTCAAGGAGCAGTTCTGGCAGGAGTCCTGTGGTCATAGGGCAAGGTGGAGAGCGCCTACAGGGATCATAACTAAACATTAAGAAAAGTTACAGCTCCTACCGAGGGAGAGCTGCTCTCTCAAGGGTATGGGCGTCCCTCTTGCATGGCCGAGCGGGCCACGGCTGCGATCCCCTGGTCGGTGGCGCGGGGCAGATGAAAGTAGCGTCCGCCCGCCAGCTCGGCCAGCTCGGCGCCAAAGCCAGTGGTTACAAAGCGGCTCTGCGAGTCGATTAAGAGCAGCTTCAACCCCAGGGCGCGGATACGCAGGGCGATCTCCCGCAGCTCCTGCTTCAGGTCAGTGGGATCGCCTTCGCTGCGTCCCAGAGAGCGGCTGAGGGGGATGTTAGCTCGGCCATCGGTAAGGGCCACCAGCATGACTTGACCCACGTCGCCACTGGCGCGAGCGTTCACCCCCAGGCGCACCGCTTGGGTGAGAGCATGGGCCAGGGGGGATCCGCCGCCACAGGGCAGGGATTCCAGGCGGCGGCGGGCCAGCTCGATGGAGCGGGTGGGGGGCAGCAACACTTCGGCAGCCTCGCCGCGAAAGGCAATCAGGGCAACCTTGTCGCGGTTTTGGTAGGCCTCGGTCAGTAGGCGCAGAGCCGCGCCTTTGGCCGCCTGCATGCGGTTAAGAGCCATGGAGCCAGAGGCATCCACCACGAAGATCACCAAGGCTCCAGCTTTGCGGGCCAGCTTCTTGGCGCGGATGTCGCCAGGCTCGACGATGACGGCCCTCCCTGGGTGCCGTAGGCGGCGACTTTTCTGATAGGGGGCGGCAGCCCGCAGGGTAGCGTCAACGGCGATGCGGGGGTTGGCTCCCTGGGGCAGGATGGGCTTGACGTAGCGGCCCCGGTCGGTGCTAAACACCAAGCTGCGGGATCCCGTTTTTCCCTGTTGGTTTAGCGCTTGGGCAAAGGCCAAGAGGCGCGGGTCGAGGGCCACTTGTTCGGGATCGAAGAAAAACTCCTGGGGCAGGCTGAGATTTTCCGGCTGGGGTTCCGTCTCTTCTCTGTCTTCTCCCTCCTTGTCGGGCTCTGGCGGCTGGGGATCCGACTGCTGGGATGGGGGTGGGGGAGGAGGTGGCTGGTCGGGGTTGTAGCGGGCGCGGGGCAGCAGCACCAGTTGCACCGCCTGTTGCAGGTCTTCGGCCAAGAGGTGATCCCGTCCCTCCAGCGCCGCCAGGGCACGGGCCGCCCGCAGGGCAAACTGCTCCCCTCGATGGCCTTGGACATTGCCGCGGATGGCCTCTTGCACCAGGTAGTGGATCTGCTCCCGCTGTGGCTTGACCTGGGGCAGCCACTCCCGCGCCAGGAGAATGCGGGTGCGGATTTCCTCCACTTCCGCCTGATGCTCGGCCAGAAAGGGATCAGGGGCGTCGACAAATCGAGTTGCCCGCTGGACAATTTCCCCTCGCTCCTCCAAGCTCAGCTCCTGCCCCACCGGCACCACCAGCGCTAGGCGATCCAGCAGGTGGGGGCGCAGGGATCCCTCTTCGGGGTTGTAGGTGGCCACTAGGAGAGGCCGGCAGGGGTGCTGCAGGCTCAGCCCTTCTCGTTCCAGGCGGTTTACCCCCTCTCCCACCACTGTCAGCAGCAGGTTGACAATGGCGTCGTCTAAGAGGTGGATGTCGTCCACATAGAGCACACCGCGGTGGGCGGCAGCCAAGAGCCCTGGCTGGAAGACCGTTTCCCCCTGCTTCACCGAGGCCTCCACATCCACGGATCCCAGCAGCCGATCCTCCGTCACCCCCAGGGGAATCTGGACAAAGGGAGGGGCTATCAGTTGGGTGGGGGGTGTCGTCCCCTGCGGGTAGCGGGCCTTGGCCCAGTCCGACCAGGTCTCAGGCCGCGCCGGGTCGTCGTTGCAATAGGAGCCGGCGATGACCTCGATGGGAGGTAGCAGGGCGTGGATCCCTCGGGCCAAGACCGACTTGGCCGTGCCGCGCGGCCCCACCAGCACCACCCCTCCCAAGCTGGGATCCACCGCCGCCAGCAATAGAGCCAGCTTGGCGGTTTGCTGTCCGACGACAGCGGTAAGGGGGAAGGTGCGGGGAGGGGCTAGGGTTACGGATCCCAGGGGTGACTTAGGGAGGTGGGTCATCGACGGTTAAATCTTGCCGATCTTTTGAGATCTTCCCAGATCCAGGGCAGATTGAGAGCTGTACACAGAAGAATAGCTCGGTAGCCCCGTACTAAGCGCTCCGCGCCGCTGACGCGAATGAGATGGGGAAGGGTTTCTGGATGTCCCTGCTGAAGTGCTGCTGTTTTGTCAAACTTCAGCGGCTTGCAATCATCACATGCTTGGTAATCTGATAGTCGCGCACCGCCTCTGCCGAGAGATCTTTGCCAAATCCCGATTGCTTGAAGCCGCCGTGGGGGGCCTCCGAGGCGATGGGGAGGTGATCGTTGATCCAGACGGTGCCCACCTCCAGATCGGCGGCCAGCTTCATCGCTCGTCCGATGTCTTGAGTCCACACAGAAGCCGCCAGCCCGTATAGGACGTCATTGCCCAGGCGTAGCGCTTCCGCTTCTTCGCGGAACGAGCCGAGCGTGAGAACCGGCCCAAAAACCTCACTCTGCACGATCTCCGCTTTTTGATCGACATCGGTAATCACTGTGGGTTCGTAGTAGTAGCCCCGGTCTAGTTGGGAAGGGATCCGCCCGCCGGTCAGCACCTTGGCTCCCTCGGCTTTGGCCCGCTCCACAAATCCCATCACCCGCTCTCGCTGGGCTGCCGAGACCAGGGGCCCCATCTCCACCCCCGCCTCAAAGGGAGGCCCCACCACCACCTTGCGCATTGCCTCGACAATGGCCTCTTGCATCTGCGCCAGCTTGCTCTCGTGCACATAGACGCGGGTAGCTGCCGTGCAGTCCTGGCCGCTGTTGAAGGTGGCGGCAAAGGCGGCCTTGGCAGCCACGCTTTCCACGTCGGCATCTGCAAAAACCAGGAAGGGTGCCTTGCCCCCCAGTTCCAAATGCACCCGCTTCAGGGTGTTGGCGGCGGTGCGCATCACCTGCTTGCCGGTGGCGGTAGAGCCAGTGAGGCTGACCATGCGCACTTGCGGGTGTTCCACCAGGGCTTGGCCAGTGGCATTGCCTCCGGTAACGATGTTGACCACCCCCGGCGGGATCCCGGCCTCGGCAGTGAGCTCCGCCAGCCTCAAGGTGGTTAGAGGAGTGGTGGGAGCGGGCTTGAGCACTACCGTGCAGCCGGCGGCCAGGGCAGGGCCAATCTTCCAGACGGCCATCAGCAGCGGGTAGTTCCAGGGGGTAATTTGCGCGCACACCCCCACCGGCTCCTTGCGAAATAGTGAGGTGTAACCCTTGGCGTATTCTCCGGCGCTGAAGCCATGGATGTCGCGGGCGGCAGCGGCAAAGAAACGCAGGTTATCTACCGCAAAAGGCAGATCCCCTCCCAAGCTCACCAACTCATAGGGCTTGCCGGTGTTTTCCGACTCCAGGCGCGCCAGTTCAGCAGCCTGCGCCTCGATCAAATCCGCCAGTTTCCAGAGGGCCAGGGATCGCTCGGCGGGGGTGAGCTTCGACCAACGGCCATCGGAAAAGGCGGTTTGGGCAGCCTGTACTGCCCGATCCACATCGGCGGGGCTGGCGTCCACCACCTCCGCTAGTTTCTCCCCCGTGGCCGGGTTCTCGATAACCATCAGGTCTCCCCCTTGACTATCCACCCATTGGCCGTCGATCCAGAGTTTGTAGGCCATGGCCTCTTCTCAACTGCTCGCTAGAAACACTTCTCCCCATTGTGCCGAATCTTGTCCAGCTTGGGGGGTGTTGTCCAGGGATCCCCTCTCTTCCATTTCTGTCTGATAAGGTCAGAAGGGAGCTTTCTGCACAAGCGAGGTTGGCGCATGTCTCCTGTGCTGTGGCAAGCCATTGGGTACGCCTGCGGGATCTCGTTGGGGATCCTGGGACTGGTTGCCCTCATCAACTTTCTCTGGCAGCGCCTAGAGCAGCAGGCCGAGAAAACTACGGCCCAGCCAGCCGAGCCGCCAGCAGCTCCAGAACCCCGCAGCACCTCGGAGGAGGGATCCCTGTCGACATGAGTGACACAGTTCGCGTTCACGTTTGGGTACGCGGGCGAGTTCAGGGGGTAGGGTTTCGGGCTTACACGGAAGCCATGGCCCGCAGCACCGGTGTCCACGGTTGGGTGCGCAACTTGCGGGATGGCCGTGTCGAGGCCGTTTTTGAGGGATCCCCGGCGGCGGTGGAGGCAATGCTGCGCTGGTGTCAGCAGGGCAGCCCCGGCTCGCAGGTGGAGGGCGTCGAACACCGCTCCGAGCCACCCGAGGGCCTCTCCACCTTTGAGATCCGCCCCACCGTTTGAGGCAGCGGGTCAGGAGCTGGTGACATCCCACTAGAATGGGGAAACCTGCCCTTTACTCTTTTGGCCATGACGGTTGCTGCTCCTGCCAAAGTGGAATACGAAGCTGTCATTGGGCTGGAGGTGCACTGCCAGCTCAGCACCCGCTCCAAGATCTTCTCCAGCAGCGCGACGGCCTTCGGCGCTCCCCCCAACACTCAGATAGATCCCATCTGCATGGGCCTGCCCGGCACCCTGCCGGTGCTCAACGAGAAAGTGCTGGAATACGCAGTCAAGGCTGGCTTGGCCCTCAACTGCACCATTGCCCCTTACAGCAAGTTTGACCGCAAGCAGTACTTCTACCCCGACTTGCCCAAAAACTACCAAATCTCCCAGTACGACCTGCCCCTTGCCACCCACGGCTGGGTTGAGATCCAGCTTAGCGACGGCCGCACCAAGCGCATTGGCATCACTCGTTTGCACATCGAAGAAGATGCGGGCAAGTTGGTGCATGCCGGCAGCGATCGCCTTGCGGGATCCAGCTATTCCCTGGTGGATTTCAACCGGGCAGGAGTCCCCCTCATCGAGATCGTCAGCGAGCCGGATATCCGCACCGGGGAAGAAGCAGCCGAGTATGTGCAGGAGCTGCGCCGCATCCTGCGCTACGCCGGCCTGTGCGACGGCAACCTGCAGGAGGGATCCCTGCGCTGCGATGTCAACATCTCGGTGCGTCCGCTGGGGAGCCAGACCTTCGGCACGAAGGTGGAAATCAAAAACATGAACTCCTTCAACGCCATCCAGCGGGCGATTGAGTACGAGTTCAACCGCCAAGTCAAGGCTTTGGAAGCAGGCGAGCCTATCGTGCAGGAAACCCGCCTTTGGGAAGAAAACAGCCAGCGCACCATCAGCATGCGCAAGAAAGAGGGATCCAGCGACTACCGCTATTTCCCCGAGCCGGATCTGCCGCCCATTCGCGTTACCGAGGCGCAAAAAGCCCGCTGGCAGGCGGAGCTGCCGGAATTGCCCGGCGTGAAGCGGCGGCGCTACCAGGAGGCATATGGCCTTTCGGTGTACGACTCCCGCTACCTCAGCGACGAGCGCAACACCGCCGAGTACTTTGAGGCCGTGGTTGCCGCTGGCGCTGACCCGAAGGCAGCCGCCAACTGGATGATGAGCGACATTGCCAGCTACCTCAACACCCACAAGCTGGACTACCCCGACATTGCCCTAAAACCGGAAACCCTGGCCGAGTTAATTAGCCTCATCGAGCAGGGCGTCATTTCCAGCAAAATTGCCAAGGAGATCCTGCCGGAGCTGTTGGAAAAAGGTGGCTCTGCCCGCGCCTTGGTGGAGGCCAAGGGCCTGACCCAAATCTCCGATAGCCACCTCTTGGAGCAGATGATTGCCGAGGTGCTGGCAGAAAACCCCGAGCAACTGCAGCAGTATCGCGGGGGCAAAACCAAGCTCTTTGGCTACTTTGTCGGGCAATTGATGAAAAAAACCCAAGGGCGGGCGGATCCTAAGCTAGCCAACGAGCTGCTCAAGCGGCATCTAGACGGGTGACCTCCTCCTTTTCCGCTTCAACGGGATCTTGCAGTCCCTCCACGAGCAGACATAGGCTGCCCCACCGCGTAGGTGTCCTCGACTCCAGCAGCGCTCACCGCCTCTTGGCGGGGGTGTTTGGATCCCGGCCCTGGCTTTGCCAGTGCAGTGCGGGACTTGTCCACCCCCCCTAGCTAACTCCAGACTTCGGTGAGGGAGTAGCCCAACTCCTGGATCATGCGCCGCAGCAGGGGCAAACTTAACCCGATGACGTTGCCAGGACACCCCTCAATCCGCTCCACAAACAGGCTGCCCCGACCGTCGATGGCAAAGCAGCCCGCACAATTGAGCGGCTCGCCGGTGGCCACGTAGGCGCGGATCTCCTCGTCGCTGGGCTTAGCAAAAAACACCCGCGTAACCGCATAGTGGACGAGGCGGCGGTTCTGCTTCGTGTCAATCAAGGCATGACCCGTATAGAGCTCCCCCACCTCGCCCCGCATTTGCCGCAGGCGCCGTTCCGCTTCCAGAGCATTGGCCGGCTTGCCCAGGATCTCGCCACCTAGGTAGAGCACCGAGTCGGCCCCGATAACCAAGACGGGCTGCCGTTGTTGGGCCGCCACCACTTCGGCTTTGGCCGAGGCCAGCTTCTGCACCAGCTCCACCGGATCCGAGCTTTGGATTTGGCTTTCGTCAAAGTAGCTGGGTTGAACGCGGAAAGGGATCCGCGCAGCTTCTAACAATTGGCGGCGGGCAGGAGATTGCGAAGCCAGGACAATGGGAGGCAACATCGATTCAATACTCAACTCAAGCCTAGACGTTTGCAGGAGCGAAGTTCGCTCCACTTACCAGTTTCCATTACCCTAGTCAAGGTACGCCCAATAGGCGCTCAAAGGAAACTCTCTCGATCTCTCCCAGCTGGATCCCGTTTGTGACCACCCTGCCCTCCCAGGCCTCCCCTCAAGCCAAGCTTGTCCCTGCTGGCCTCCTCCAGCGGTATTGGGGAGATGAAGACACTCCCGAAAGCCGCTGGGTCAATTTACTGGTGGCAGCCCTGGTTCTCTGCTCGTCCACCTTCTTTGTGGCGGAAACCTACCCCCTGCCCTTGGAGGTGCGCCTTAGCCTAGAGCGGCTGGATCGCCTGATCCTTGGCCTGTTTGTAGTGGAGTACCTGCTGCGTTGGGCAGCGGCTCCGCAGAAGCTGCGCTACGTCTTCAGCCTCTATTCGCTCATTGACTTGCTGGCGATTTTGCCGTTTTTTGCTGGTCTAGCCGATATTCGCTTTATCCGTCTCCTGCGCTGGTTTCGCATCCTGCGGCTGCTGCGCCTAGTGGAGGGCAAGACCCTATTGGGTCAGGTAATCTCTGCTGACACCCGCATCTTGTTGCGCATCCTTTTTACTCTCTTTGCGATTGTCTTTGTCTACTCTGGCCTTATCTACCAGGTGGAACATCCGGCCAATCCCACCGCTTTTGCCACCTTTTTGGATGCTTTCTACTTTTCTGTTGTCACCATGACCACGGTGGGGTTTGGGGATCTCACCCCCACCTCCGAGCTGGGCCGGCTGTTGACGGTGCTGATGATCTTGACGGGCGTGGCCCTGATCCCTTGGCAAGTGGGGGAGCTCATCAAGCAACTGGTGAAAAGCGGCAACTCAGTTCAGTGGGCCTGCCCAGGCTGTGGTCTCTCCCAGCACGATGAGGATGCCCAATTCTGCAAGCGCTGTGGCACGCCGCTCTACCCGGATAGCCAAGCCCCTCCAGCCAGTAGTCCGCTGGCCAATCTCCCGGTTGGGGGCAAAGACAGGATAGGCTAGGACGGGATCCAGAGAACCTGCAATGTTGGCACATCCCGAGTTGGCCATCCCTGGCAAGCTTAATGTAAAGGCGGGAGTGGTGATGCTGCTGGCAGCCATCGTCCTGGGCCTCATCCTCAGCCAAGTTCAGCCGCTGCTGCCCGCTCCGCAGGATTTGCCAGGGATCCCTAGGGAACCCCTTTCCTGGCAAGAGGTGCCCAAACAGAAATACGCCTGGCACATCTGCTACGCCTTTTTGGGCAATATGGGGCTAATCAACATCGGCGGCGGACTGGCGCTGGTGGTGTTGGGATCCCGCTTTACGGCTGGGCACCTGTTTTCCCAGATTCTTCTTTTGGGGGGAATGCTGCACCCTGCCTCTTGGGCCTTGGTAGCCCTGACCGGGTTAGAGGGATGGGGCTGGCTGGGCAATATCGGGGCAGCAGCCGTGGCGCTGGTTGTGATAGCCCTGTTTGTTCGCCTGATCTGGGCCACCTATTGCTCAGCGCAAGCCCTTCAACGGCAAACCCGATCCCGCCTCTCCCGCTAGCTTCCCCGGCAGTTGGGAAAGGCTAAGAAACTGTTTAAGATTGTTTTTAGACATTGTCTCTGCTAACACTCGACTGGGCATGGCTATCAAAGAAGAGGTTTTTTTTGAGGGCGGCCCTCACACGGGCGATCTGGTGTTGAACTCCTTCCTCGGCCTCACCCTCGTCGGCTTGCCTCTGTTTGTGGGGGCGCTGGTGCGCAGGCTGTGGGTTCACTACCGGATTACCAACCGCCGCATCACGGTCATTGGCGGCTGGGGGGGGAAGGAGCGCTCTGATGTCATTTACAAAGAGATTGCCAGGGTGGTGACGGTGCCACGGGGCCTGGGCACGTGGGGCGACATGGTGCTTACCCTCAAAGACGGCAGCCGCCTAGAGATGCGGGCAGTACCCCGCTTCCGCGAGATCTACGCTTACATCAGCGAACGCCTTGACGAGAAAGCCCGGCAGGTAAGCGGGCCCATCGGCCAGAAGCGCCGCCCTGCAGAATCCTAGCCATGCCCGACCCTGCCCCAAGCTGGGATCCTGCTTGGCCACAACGCCTAGCGTTGGTGCATGAGTACCTCATCTGGCCGGGGGGATCGGAAAGGGTTTTGCAGGAGTTGGTGTCTTTTGCCCCGCAAGCTCCTCTCTATGTCAGCCTTTTCTCGGCCCACACCTTGCCGCCGGGCTGGCAGAAGCTGTCGATTCACACTTCGTTTTTGCAGGGCTGGGCGCGCTGGCTGGGGGTGCTGCGCCGCAACTACCATGCCCGCCTCAAGTACATCCTGCCCTGGATGCCTTTGGCCTACGAGAGCTTCGACTTTTCCGGCTATGACTGTGTAATCTCCAGCAGCCATGCCTTTGCCAAAGGGATCCTGACGGGGGCCTCCACTCTGCACCTCAGTTATATCCACAGCCCCCCTCGCTATCTCTGGGAAAGCCGAGAACTCTATCTAAAACGGGCAGGTCTGGGAGGGCTCCGCCCTCTCTCCTCCCTCAGCCACTGGCTGCTGCACCGCCTACGCCAGTGGGATTTTGTGGCAGCCCAGCGACCAGATCTGTTGATTGCCAACTCGCAGCACATTCGCCGTCGCCTCGCCAAGCTCTACCGCCGCGAGGCCGTGGTTATCTATCCGCCGGTGCCCCTGCAGGGGTTTGAGCCGGTGGCCAATCCCCAAGCCGACTACGACCTGGTGGTGAGCCGGCTGGTGCCCTACAAGCGGGTGGATCTGGCCATTGCTGCCTGCAAGCAACTGGGCCGCCGTTTGGTGGTGGTGGGGGAAGGGCCGGAGCTGCCGCGACTGAAGCAACTGGCAGGGCCGCAAGTGGAGTTTTTGCCCCACCAGCCCCAAGACCGTCTGCAGGAGTTGCTGGCCAACTGCCGGCTGCTGCTGTTCCCCTGGGAGGAGGATTTTGGCCTGGTGCCGGTGGAGGCGCAAGCTTGTGGCCGCCCCGTAGTCGCCCTGAACTGGGGAGGCACCCGGGAGACCGTCATCCACGGCCAAACGGGGATCCTCATCCCCGAAGCCAGTGTGGAAGCCCTCGTCGAAGGACTGCGCCAGGCAGAGCGACAGGAGTGGGATCCGCAGCAGATTCGTGCCCATGCTCTGCAATTTCGGCCGGAGCGGTTTCACGCCCAACTGGGATCCCTGCTGCGCTGGGCCTGGCCCCGTTTTCAAGCTGGAGAGCCGCTGGATCCGCGAGCATGGAGCGCTGAGTAGAGCCGCCGCTGCACAAAAGTTGGCAACTCGATGCGGCTGCGCTCCCCCCTTTCTCCGCCGCTGCAGCCCGTGGCCAAAACAGAGCGCTTCAGCAGCCTTTCTGTGTGATCCTGCTCCTCCTTGAGGGTAAGGGGGGGGATCCCGCCAGCGGGCGTTCTCCCAGTTGTGGGTCGGCTGGTGGGTGGGGAGGGAGCAGGCCCTTCAGCCACCGCCTGAACCCGTTCCTGAGCTGGGCGGCCAGACCTGAGCTCGACAACTGCTTGGGGAGGAGCTGCAGACGACTGCCGCAGGGCGGCCAGTTGTTCCTCCAGCTCCTGGTTGCGTTGCAACAACAGAGCCACCTCTTTTTCCTGAGTTTGGGCATAGGCGTGGGCCTGCACACACTCGGTTTTCAAAGTCGCCACCTGCTGCTGCAGCTTCTCGATCTGTTTTTGGCTAACCAGATAATGGGCCTCCGCCAGCTCCCGTGCCCGCTGGGCTTCTTCCAGGCTTTCCCGAGTTGGTCGCTGGGCCAGCTCCCGAACCTGCTGCTGCACTTCCTGCCACTGGGCAAAGGTGGGCCGCTGAGCCAGCTCTTGGAGAAGCTGATCCCGATCAGCCCGTAAGGCGTCGAGCTCACGGGTGAGAGCCTGCACTTGCTCTTTTAGAGCAAGGAGCCGCTGCGCCTGCAGGGACTCCGCCTCGCCGCTGGGATCCCCTTGGGCTTTTGGCTCTTGGCGCAGAGCCTGTAGCTCCGCCTCCAGTTTGGCAATTTGCTGGGTCTGTTCTGCCTGACGCTGCTGGCTCTGCTGCAGCTCCGCCAGCAAGGTGGCTCGCTCAGCCTTGGCAAAAGAGGCTTGTTGGCGCAAGCGGTTCAGCTCCGCTTGCAAGCTTGCCCATTGCTCCTGCGAAGGGCGTTCTTCCAATTCGCGAAGACGTTGCTGTGCCGCATTCAAGTCGGCTTGCAGGCGTGCCTTTTCGGTTTCCAGATCCACCTTGAGACGCTGCCACTCAGCCTCGGCCTGGCGGTGGGCCGCTTCCAGCTCCGTCCGTAGGGTTTCCATTTCCTGCGCAGAAGGCCGACCGGCCAGCTCCTGGATTTGCGCCTGCAACTGTGCCTTTTCCTTCTCCAGCTCTTGGATGCGGAGCTGCAATTGGGCTTGCAAAAGCTGCACCTGCGGCAACTTGACGGCATATTCCCCCAACTGGTTGGCCTGCTGTTTCAGCTCCAAGAGCTCCTGCTGCAGTTGATAGAACCGGGCCGGATCAACGCGCCGCTGCAGTTCTGCCTTCAGGGTTTCGATTTCTGCTTGGCTGGTCTGCAACTGTTGCTGCAGGATCTGGTAGTGCTCCAGCGTGGGTCGGCGCTCCATTTCCCAGAGGAGATTTTGTAACTCTTCAATGTGTTGCTGTTGGAGCTGAAAAGCTTCTAGGGTAGGACGTTGTTCCAGCCGCGCCTTCTCCTCTTGACAAGCCTGCAAAGCTTGCTCCCGCTCCTGCAGTTGGGCCTGCGCTTCAAGCAGTTGCCGTTCCAGGCGATGGGTACATTCAATCTGCTGCAACGACAGTGCTTCTGACTCTGCTAGGGAGCGCTCCAAGTTGCGCACACGCGCCCGCAAGGCTTTTAGCTCCTCTTCCACTTCCATAGCCCGGCTGCTCGACAGGTTATGGGCTTTACTCTAGCAGATGCTCCGGGCAAATATCCAGCTCGACACCACATATAGTGTGAGTTTTTGAGTTCCCGCAAAACTGACGCTAGAGCTGTCACCTCCATCCTCTATACTTGGGGGAGTTAGTTTTGGGGCGGGAGTCCTGTGATCAAGCTGGGATCTAGACTTTGGGAGTTGGCGCTGGCCCTGCTGAGTGTAGCTTCGGTCAGTTGTGGTGCCGACGCGCTCACTGCCAGAACCCCTTTGCCGCCGCTAATCACCAGCAGCGACATTCCTGCCGCCGTCAGCCGGGGCGGCTTTTTGGAGGTCGGGGTCTCGGTGTCGGTGCCGGGTCGGATCCCGGCGGAGCTGGCGTTTCAGGTGTCATGGTCAGGGATCGAGGTGCAGACGCTGTCAGCAGCCCAGGTCAACTGTGTCTCCGGCGAGGTGTCCTGCACTACCCGCTTCCGCATCCGCCCCCCTTCAAACTTGGTGCCCGGCTCCTACCTGCTTAGTTTGCGAGTTTTCGACCGGTTGGGACAAAGTGCCGCTGTGACCGAGACGGTGCTGTTGAGGGATCCCTGAGACTGGCCTGGTTGCACCTTAGCGTTGTCTTTCAACGTAAGGCGCGGGATTCCCCACCCGGGTGGGGAGGGATAGCGCCTCCTGACTGATTCTGGATATATCGCTTCA
>NZ_JANSIY010000035.1:0-13130 GCF_047462295.1 Synechococcus sp. H60.3
CTGCTGCTGACTGGGAGGATCCCTGATGTTGGTTGAGCAATCGCTATCCTGTCTGTTCTGCCTGGGGTTTTGCGATAGAGAGGGACAGGGGGGCAGTGATGGTTATGTACAACGTTGCACCTAATCAGCACCCGGGGCTGGGAACCCGCCTCGTGCGTCTTGGATGCTGCAGCTCTACGATGGCTAGCGCCACGCTTTGCAAACGGAGACTCGGTATACGGGATGGACTCCGTCCCGCTGCCGCGAACGATGAAGCAACTGGGGCGGAGGAAGAGACAAAAGCCTTGCCCAGATGGGGAAACCCGTCTGCCCATGCGGTGAGGTAGTTCATGACGTTGAGACAGTATATGCCTTTCATTAGCCTACTGACGGATTTTGGCCTCGAAGATCCCTACGTAGGCATCGTGAAAGGGGTGATCTGGGGAATCGCGCCCCAAGCCCAACTGATCGACCTCAGCCACGAGATCCCGCCCCAGGATGTGGCAGCGGCCCGTTTTGCCCTGATGACGGCCTATCCCCATTTACCTTCTGGAACCATTCACCTGGCGGTGGTAGATCCGGGGGTGGGGAGCAGCCGAAGGGCGGTGGCCGTCCAAACCCAAGGAGGCTATTTGGTCGGCCCTGACAATGGCCTCTTCAGCGGCGTTTTGGAGCAATCCCCACCTCTGGCTGCTGTGGAACTCAACCGACCCCGCTACTGGCGCACTCCTTCTCCCAGCCGTACCTTTCACGGGCGGGATATTTTTGCCCCGGTGGCCGCCCACCTGGCCAACGGGATCCCTTTGGCAGAGTTGGGGGATCCCTTGGAGGTGGCCGAGCTGGTTCGCTGGGACTGGCCACCACCTCAGGCAGAGCCCGACGGCGGCCGCGGCGTGATCCAGGCCATCGACCGCTTCGGCAACGGCATCACCACTCTCCCCGGCAACTGGGTAGAGGGCCGCAACTGGAGAGCTTGGATCAAGGGGATCACCATCCGCTCCGCCGCCACCTTTGCCGAGGGAAGTGAGGGCGAGCTGCTTGCCCTGGTGGGCAGCTCCGGCTTGGTGGAGATTGTGCAAAACCGGGGCAACGCCAGCCGCACCTTGGATTTCAAGGTAGGGGACGAGGTGCGCGTGCAGTGGGGTAGCTAGGCGAACTCCCTCACCCCTGCCCCCTCTTGCTTGGGGAGAAGGGAGACTAGGCAGGCTGGCTTTCCACCGTTAAAGTTTCCGACGGAGCTGCGGAAGTTGAGGTTCCTATCTGAACTTTGACCGCCTGCACGGCATCGGCCTTGGGCAGGGTGAGGGTGAGAATGCCATCCCGGTAGATGGCCGAGACTTTTTCCGGCTGAATGCTTTTGGCTAGCTTGAGGATGCGTTGAAAAGGCTGAGGCTCCACCTCTTGGTAGCGTAATTCAGCACCTTCAGGGCCTTGAAGCTGGATTTCACCGCTAATGGAGAGCTGCTGGGCTGTGGCCTCGATGTGGAAGCGCTCGCGATCGGCGCCGGGCACCCAGAGCTGGACAGTGTAGGCCTCGCCGCTCTCCCAAACCTGTAATGGTGTGGGGAAGAAAGTGCGAGGGCGCTCTCCAGAGCTCTGCTGCTTCGGGAAGTCAAGGGTGCTTCGCTGCAGGCGCACATCGAGGATGGGGGTGAAGTAAACCAATTCCATAGCCGCTCCTTGGGTAGTAGGGTGGACAATTCTTGAAAAACAGGTCAACAGGGATAACAACCGGATCCCACCGTTCTACAGAACTCCCCCACGTTGGAAAAAGCTGTATTGAGACGAGATGGGATCCAAACCCAATTCTGCTTCAATGATCCAAGACCGCTGTTGCCAGCAGGGAGGGCAAACCGATCCAGCTAGGGGAGGATCCCATCACCTTTCTCCAAAGTTTGCTTTGGACAACCTCATCTAGAGCCAGCGGGATCCCTGTCGCAACCTTTTCTCTGCCAGTTCGATCGGCTTCTGCTGGGGATGCTGCCAGACAGCTTGACAGAGGAATGGGCGTTAGGGCCGCGCGGTAACAGCTTGGATTCTCTAATTTGCCCACCAGTTCAGCACACTTTATCAAAGCTTAAAATTCTAACCCTAGCTTCAATTGAAGTTATTTGGTTAGTCTCTCAGTTTGGTAGCAAGTTTTGAGAGAGAGCTGACAGGCAAGGCAGGTCGCCTCTAAGATGGCCTTCAAACTAGGACAGCTTGAGCAGTGGGATCCCATGTACGTGTATTGTCTAGAAGAAGTTTTGGAGGCAGGAGCGCCATACAACCTCGAGGAGCTGATAGAACGGCTATCGCAGGGGGATCGCACCCTTTTAAGCCGGTTGTTCGACGTTCGCTACCCCTACTGGAAGCGCAACCTCCGGCGCAATGTTCGCTTGGTGGGTGATCTGCGCTATCTGGGAGAGGTGCCGGTTTTGGTCTTGTTTGGCCTTTGGGGGAGAGGCAGCCACGAGTACCGAGAGTTCCTGGAGCGGCGGCAGGATCCCGGCTATCAAGAGCGGGTGAGGAACTGGGTGCCTGACGATCAGCTACAGGCCTGGCTGGCACAAAGGCAAGCGGAAAATGAACAAGAGGAAGCGCGGCAAAACCAGCTCCTCCCTCTCCCCAGTGAACTGTACGATTGGACACAGTTTTTAAATACTCCCAACCGCCAGGAGCGACTGGTGTTGGAAAGCGGGGAATGGGTTCGGCAAGTGCAAGCCCTTTCTCTAGAACAGCGGCGCCAAGTGTATCGGGCGGTAGAGCAATTCATTAGCGATGAGAAAGGTAATCTCTACCAGGAACTACCACTGTTTTATCCAGGAGCTGAGGTTAGATGCTGGCGGGAAGGCTCGATACATCTGGCTATCAGCCTGGTGCAGGTATGTGAGCAGGAAAGAGTCTTATCTCCATTTTTAATTGGGGTTTACGACCACGCTCCGGAGCAGAGAGAGCGGTTTGACCTAGGGCGCCAAACTTGCCTATTTGGGATGGGGGCCGATCGGCCGGATATTCTCCAACACCCACAATCTTTAGAGATTTGGAAGCGATATGCCCGCCGCGCCTACCCCGATTACATGGTTGCAGATGAAAACGTCTGGCTGGAAATCCAGGAAACTACAGAGGGGAACTTAGCTTTATCGATGGAGGAAGAAGAAATTCTCCAAAGCACCTCTATGCCTCTACTGATCAACGGGCGAGCTGGAAGCGGCAAATCTCTGATGTTGTATTACCGTTTTGCTGATTACTGCAGCCATTACCTGAAGAATTCAAGCAAAGGAAACTTTCAGTACCATCCTCTCTTTTTAACCTACAGCCCGAGTCTAGTACAGCAAGCCCGCAGCAAGGTAAGTACAATTTTGCGGGTCAACCATCGTTACCGAGAGAGAGGCAGTGACTTCTCAGAAGAGGAAATTGGGCGATGTCAAGCTTTCTTTAGCACCTTCCAGGACTACCTGTTGAGCTGTCTTCCGCCGGAGAGACAAGAACGCTATCAACTGGAGCGATATGTCAATTTTTATCGATTTCGGAGCTGGTACCGCGGCCGCAGCGATATAGAGTTAGCTTGGCATACGATTCGCACTCTGATCAAGGGCTATGAAGTAAGCGACTACTTGGATCCAGATTGCTATCGGGAATTACCTCAAGCTGACCGCACTGTAGATGTAGAAGTCTTTGATCGAATATACGAGCAAGTTTGGCCAGGTTATCAGGAACGAACTACCTACGAAGGCTACTGGGACGATCAAGATTTGGCTAGAGATGTCCTACAGAATGGTTGTCTTAGATCAATTCATCCGGTCATTTTCTGTGATGAGGTTCAAGACTTTACCCAGCTTGAGCTGAATATTGTTTTCTGCTTGTCACCTTGGGGAAAATATAAGCTGGATTGGGCTATCGAGCGTTTACCTTATGCTTTTGCTGGGGATCCCCTGCAAACGATCAATCCTACAGGATTTCGTTGGGATGCTCTAAGGAGCCATCTCTACAAGCATATCCATGCTTACTTGTTGCCGAGTCATTCTCTCGAGATTCCAAGTCCCCGAGAGTTAAAAAATAACTACCGCTGTAGCCCTCAGATCACTCGTTTTAGCAACCTGGTTAACCTGTGGCGGCGAGTTCTTAGCAATGATCGGGGGATTTATCCACAGCAGCCTTGGCGTTTTCAGGAACCAGGTAGGCCAGCTCAAAAGTTTGTGCTGGATGGCCAGGACAAGAACTTAACTCAACATGAGCTGAGGAGTATGCTCAGGAACAGCACGGGTACAGTTTGCATCCTGCCTTGTCCCATAGGAGAGGAGCTGGACTACGTGCGCCAAGATCCCGAACTCCAGAGAGTTTTTGCCGAAGAGCTGGAGCAAAATCTCAAGCCGGCGCTGCTGCAGACTGTTACCGCTGTCAAGGGCATGGAGTTCAAAAAGATTATTCTCTACAAGTTTGGCGACTACTATCGACAAAACTTTAGCAGAAGGCTTAACCACTATGCTCAAGAACCTGCAGAGAAAGTATCCCTACAGCTACATTATTTTCTCAACCAGCTATACGTTGGTATTACCCGCCCCATCGAAGCCTTAGCTGTTGTGGATACTGCAGTTGGCTGGCGGGAATTTTGGGATCCTGCCTTGGAGATTGACTTTTGGCTCAATCACTCTCATTTGCAGCCCGATCGATCCCAATGGCAAACGCATCCGCCTGTACTGGCGGGCTTCGCTCCAGGCACCGGCATCCAATACTGGACGGATAAAAACTTACAGGATGTCCTGGACTTGGCTCTTGGGTTTCTTAGGCGAGGGGTAGAGGAGGGAAATCCTGAGCTCTTGGAAGATGCACGCGCCTTTGCTCGGCAGGCAGGCAACCAGAAATTAGAACAGGAATGCCAAGCTTGGATCCTCAAGCTGCAGAGGGATTACGTTCCTGCAGGTCGTCAGTTTTTAAGCCTGGAAAGATCCGCCCTACCCAATAGACATCTCATCCGGGAAGCCTGGGAGTGCTTTTGGAAGGCAAAAGCTTGGTTAGAGTTACAGCAGCATCGTCCCACTCACTTTGCCAGGTGCTCCGAGATCCCCGACTACAGTCCTCTGGTGGATTTGATGGTGGTAACCCAAAACAGCTCTGCCAAGTCCATGGAGCGCTTTCGACAGATAGTTCGAGTGCGAGATTGGTTGAGCGTTGAGGTCAGCCCGAAGCATTCGGATCCCACCTGGAAGGTTTGTGTGGAGAAGTTTTTGGTGGAGCTGGAGCAAGTTTTCGATAATCTAGAGACTTTTCGTTCTAAGCTGGAGGATCGTGAACTTTTTTGGCAAGAGACCCTTGAGGCCTTGAGGGAGCGTTTGGCCTTTCTTGGCCAGCGGCAGCCGTTCGCAGGGCAATATCACAAAATTCTCGGCATCTGTTATTTCCAGCAACAGAAACTTGAGGAGGCAGTTGCCATTTGGGATCAAGGTGGCCAAACGGAGCATTCCTACTACTACCGGGCCAAGATCCAATTGGAGAAGCCGCCTGGCCAGGTGAGGTGGCTATCCAAAGACCGGCAGGACGCAGCAGTGGTGAGCAAATGGCAGGAGGCGGGACGTCCCCTCGCGGGCGAGTGGGAGGAGTACATCAACGATGTCATCCTCAGCCTGGAGCGCTTGAAAGAGTGGCCGCTGCTGCTGCGAATCCTGATCCGGCGCCGCGAGTGGGGCAGGCTTTGGGAAGTGGTTCAGGCCCACCCACAGGCGTGGCAGCGCGGACATGACTACGAGTTGGTGGCCAGCATGGCTCGAGACATGGCAACCAACTGGGATGAGCTGAGGTGGAAGCTCCCTGGACTGCGGGATTTTCTGCAGGAAGTGGTAAGCAGTGTGCGCGGGGAGCACGCTTGGTGGCTGCAACCGCTGGAGGTGGGCCTGGCCTATGAGCGACTGGGCCGCTACCGAGACGCGCTCAGGTTTTATGAGCGCTTTGCTGAAAACGGAATCGGTAGAATCCCAAGATGGCAACGCTCTCAGATTCGGCAGCGCTGGCTTTTGGTTCACAAGAAGTATCGAGATTCTCTGCAGGCGGAGGGACGACCGACCGATCTTTTGGCAGAGGAGTTTAGCCGCGCGCAAGAGCGCTGGCGTGAGCAACTGCCCCAGGCAGAGCCTGAGCTGGAGGAACGGGATCCCTGGCTACACGACTTCGTGGAGCACCCCAGCCCTGTTCAGAGTTGGCTGCTGCAGCGGGAGCAAACTGAAGCTCAAAGACTGCAAGTGGCAATCCGCGAAGAACTGAAGCGGCTCAACGAGAGGCAGCTCCAGCAAGTTTATGGCCTGATCCAGCGATTTCTCGGCCCAGGTTGAGCAGGAGTTGGAAGTAGAGCCACCTACCGCAAGATCTGCTGCAGGCGCTCCAGGGCGCGTTGGTTTTCTTCAGGGGTGCCCACCGTTAGGCGCAGCCCGCCGCCGGTACAGCGCACACAAGTTCCCAGCTCTTGCCAGGCCCGCTGCAGATCCTGGGGATCCCATCCTGCCACCCGGAAGTAGAGAAAATTGGCCTGGCTAGGCCACACCCGCACCCCCGGCAGCTCCTGCAGGGCTTGGTAGAGGGCTTCCCGTTCCTGACGGATAAGGGGTAGGTCGGCCAAAAACTCCTCGGCATGTTCCAGGGCAATCTGAACGGCCCACTGGGAGATGGCCGAGAGATTGTAGGGCAGGCGGATGGCATCCAGCACCTGGACGAGCTGCGGATGGCCGATGGCATAGCCCACCCGGTGAGCTGCCAGGCGAAAGGCTTTGGAGAAGGTGCGCAAGATAACCCAGTTGGGGTGCTCCGCCAGCTTGGGCAGGGCCGTGTGTTGGCTGAACTCGAAATAGGCCTCATCGAGGATCACCAAAATCTCGGCGGGCAACCCTTCCACCCACTCCCACTCGGCGGTGCTCAGGCCATTGCCGGTGGGCGAATTGGGATCCACCAAACACACCACCCGCACCTGCTGCTCCGCTATCGCCTGTTGACACCGCTCCAGATCCAGGGCAAACGTCTCAGGGTGGCGGGGCACCCGCACCACTGGGATCCCCAGGCTCTGGGCCAGGATGGCGTACATAGAAAAGGTAGGCTCTGGCACCAGAATGCCACCCCTTCCGCCCAGGCAGGTGGCAATGAATAGGGATCGGATTAGCTCGTCGGAGCCGTTGCCCAGGCTAATCTGGGCAGGATCTGCCCCGGCATAGGCGGCAATGGCCTGCTTGAGGCCCCGGTGATGAGCATCGGGGTAGCGGTTGCTCGGGATCCCTTTTTCCCAGAGGAGGGAGAGTTTCTGCTTGAAGCCCGCCGGCCAATCCCAGGGAAACTCGTTGGCATCCAACTTGTCGGCAGCTTGGGGCGGCACGGCATCATAGGACTTGAGGTGAAGCAAATCCGGGCGCAGATACCGCAAGGCACACATCTCCCTACCCTAACGGAGCAAGGTACCTATGATAGCAGTGCTGACCTGCTTGCCGATGTAGGCTACAGTGTTCCTAACAGGTACGGGGCTGACGGGGCTCGAACCCGCAACTTCCGCCGTGACAGGGCGGTGCTCTAACCAATTGAACTACAGCCCCAGGAGCTGCGAATACCCATTTTGAACCTAAGTAAGGATGGTTGTCAATCATGGTATCTAGTCTGGCGGCCCAGGCCGCAACGCTGGTAGAGGAGGCCCCGCAGAACGGGATCCCGACAGCGGCGATGCAACAGGTCGCAGAGGTGCTCACCCAGGTGGCCCAACACCTGGATCACCTGCAGTACACCACCTTGCGCTACCCCGATGGCGGCTGGCTGACGGTGCGGGTGGTAGAAAGATCCGCCGGGACGGAGTCCCCCCCAGGATTCGAACCCATCGGCCAGCTGTGGATCCCGGCCTTTGGCCACCTGGAAGATGCTCAAGCCACGCTGGCGGAACTGCGGGAGCAAGCGCCGGACTTGGAGGCCACCTCCTTTGGGGTTTTGGAGCTGCTCTTTTTGGCCCTGGGCCTTTCCCGCGCCGAAGGCATTGTTTTTTACGACCAGGCGGGGGATCGGCGGCAAGGGAAAGCCGTAGCCTGCCGGCCTCTGGCGGAGCAGGTGAGCCAGGCTATCCGCAGCGGGCTTCCTCCCATAGCCTAAGGCGGGAACGGATCCGCTCTAGCTCACGATGGCACCCTGGCGGCGGGCGAACTCCCGCAGCTTCCTATCCATCTGCGCCCCTCGCAGATCCGCTTTGTAAAAGCTGGTGAAGCGCTTGCCCTTTTCTTCAGCTTGGCGTGGCAGGGAAGTCCTGCCGCCTGCAGACCAGAGCACCGACCCGGCTACCACCAAAGCAATCCCAGCCGCTCCCAAGGCATAAACCACATTGCGCGTGGTGAGGTGGACGAGCAAAAACGCCAGGCTCCCAGCTCCCAAGAGCCCTCCCAGGCCTGCTAGGATCCCTCCCAGGGTCTTGGCCGAGCCGAGGAGCCGGCTCAAAAAGCGCAGCCAGCGGGGTTGCGGTGTGTTGAAGCGGATCCCGCGCAGATCGGCTCCCTGCAAATTGGCCCCTGAAAAATCGGCCCCCCGCAGATCGGCGCAGCGCAAGTCATAACCGGCTAAGTTCTGGTTGGCGAAAGACTTGCCCCGCAGATCCGCCCCCGCCAAAGACGGGATCCGCGGCGGGGTGGCTGGCTTGATCTGCCCGCTGCCAGTGATGCGGCTGGCTTGGCCCAGTTGGGTAAAACCGGTGGGAACCGCTCCCACGGGCAGCATGCCTCCCGCACCGGGCCGAGGGAGCGGCGCAGGCGAGAACCCATCTGTTCGGGCCAGGGGGAGAGCGGTTGAACGGCGTTTGGCCCAATGGTCGGAGATCAGCAACGGGCTGGAATCGGCAGTCAACGGAGAACTGGGCAAGAGAACCGGCGAGGAAAGGGGGCCCTCCTGCACCGGGATCCCTTGCAGAGCCCGCAGCACCTCGGTAGCCGTGGCAAAGCGCTGGCTGATGGACGGCTGCAGCATGCGGCGCAAAATGGCGTCGAACTCAGGGCTGAGCTGCAGGCGATCCGACCAATCCCATTGGCCGGTGTTGTGGTCGTAAAACTTGGCCGGCGACTCCAGAGTCATCAAATTGATGCAAGTGGCGGCCAGCGCGTAGAGATCGCTGGCGGGGCCCACCGCCTGGCCAGCCATCTGCTCCGGCGGAGAAAAGCCCAGGGAGCGAATTGCCGTTCCCTCCTCCGACGACTTGTGGCCCGGCCCAAGCTGCTTCACCGCCCCAAAGTCGATTAGCACCAGGCGGCCATCTTCTTTGCGGCGAATCAGGTTAGCTGGCTTGATATCGCGGTGGACGGTGTTCTGGCTGTGGACATAGTTGAGGATCAGCAGCACCTCCTGCATCACTTGCCGGGCTTGTTCTTCGGAGAAAGGCCCATTGCGCCGCATCTCCTGAGAAAGCGTGATCCCCTCGATAAACTCCTGCACCAAGTAGAATTGGCCGCCTTCTTGGAAGTGGGCGTAGAGCTTGGGGATTTGCGAATGCTCCCCCAGGCGCTCCAACACCTCAGCCTCGCGGTTAAACAGTTCCTCCGCCAGCCTGGCCAGTTGGGGCGAATTTTCAGCCGGGCGCAACTGCTTGATCACCCGCCAGGGCTTGGAGGGCATGTCCTCATCGCGGGCCAAGAAGGTGGCGCCAAATCCCCCCTGCCCCAGACGCTTGAAGGCCCGGTAGCGATTGCGCACCAGCAGCGGCTGGCCACAGGAGGCACAGGTGGAGGCATCCGGTGGATTTTCTGGCTGCAGACAGTCAGGATTGAGACAATAGCAGGTGGGCATACCCCTCCAAGCGCTACCGACTGACGGCTAGGTAACCGAGACGAGGCTGATGGGCGGGCAAGCGCGTTGCCAGAGATACATCTAGCCTAGACCAAGGGGAGAAAAATCTTGCACATCTGGCTCCAACAGGCTGATCCTAGCGTTTGCCCACGCGGGCTCAATCGGAGAAATCGCTTAGATTTTTCTGCTTTGGCGGGCGGTGCCGACAAAATCCAGACCTCAAGAGTTCAACTGCCCCAGCGGCAAAAAACCTAGAATTATCAATACAGTTATTCTTCGCCTTGACCATGTCTCCATCCTTCTCCGGTGCCGCCATCCGGCAGGCTTTTCTGGACTTCTACGCCCAGCGGGGCCACCAGGTACTGCCCAGCGCCTCCTTGGTGCCGGAGGATCCCACGGTGCTGCTGACCATCGCCGGCATGCTACCCTTCAAGCCCATCTTCCTGGGGCATCGGGATCCGGAGTACCCACGGGTCACGACTGCCCAGAAATGCGTACGCACCAACGACATCGAGAACGTGGGACGGACGGCTCGCCACCACACCTTTTTTGAGATGCTGGGCAACTTCAGCTTCGGCGACTACTTCAAAAAAGAGGCCATCACCTGGGCCTGGGAGCTGGTGACGGAGGTGTTTGGCCTGCCGCCGGAGCGCCTGGTGGTGAGCGTCTTTCGAGAAGATGAGGAGGCCTTTGCCCTCTGGCGCAATGAGATTGGGATCCCGCCCCACCGCATCCGGCGCATGGGGGAGGAGGACAACTTCTGGGCTGCCGGCCCCACCGGCCCCTGTGGCCCTTGCTCCGAGATCTACTACGACTTCAAGCCGGAGCTAGGGGATGAGCAGATTGACCTAGGGGACGACTCCCGCTTTCTGGAGATCTACAATCTGGTGTTCATGGAGCTCAACCGGGACAGCGAGGGCCGCCTCACTCCCTTGGCCAAGCAAAACATCGACACTGGCCTGGGGCTGGAGCGGCTGGCTCAGGTGTTGCAGGGAGTCCCCAACAACTATGAGACAGATTTGATCTTCCCCATTGTGCAGAAGGCGGCTGAGATCGCTCAGGTGGACTACTTCCGGGCCAGCCCCGAGCAGAAAGTCTCCCTCAAGGTTATTGGGGATCACGCGCGGGCGGTGATGCATCTGATTGCCGACGGGGTAATCCCCTCGAATGTGGATCGGGGCTACGTGCTGCGGCGCTTGATCCGGCGGATGGTGCGCCACGGGCGCCTCTTGGGGATCGGCGAGCCCTTTACCTGGCCAGTGGTGGAGACGGCCATCCAGTTGGCGGAGGCGGCCTATCCCGAGGTGCGGGAGCGGGAGGCGGTGATCAAAGCCGAGCTGCAGCGGGAAGAGGAGCAGTTTCTCAAGACTCTGGAGCGGGGGGAGCGGCTGCTGTTTGATCTGTTTGCCAACGTCACCGCCACTGGCGCGCCAAAGCAGATCTCCGGTGTCGACGCCTTCAAGCTCTTTGACACCTACGGCTTCCCGTTGGAGCTGACCCAGGAAATTGCCCAGGAGCACGGCTTTAGCGTGGATGTCCAGGGCTTTGAGCAAGAGATGGAAAAACAGCGGCAGCGGGCCCGCGCCGCTCACCAAACCCTCGACGTCATGGCCCAGGGATCCCTGGACGAGCTGGCTGAGTTTTTAATCGAGACGGAGTTTCTCGGCTACAACCAGTCCTCTGCCCGCGGCGTGGTGGAGGCGCTCCTGGTGGAAGGGAAGTCGGTGCCTCAGGTAGAGGCGGGGCAGGTGGTGCAGGTGGTTTTGGATCGCACGCCTTTTTATGCGGAGTCCGGGGGGCAAATTGGCGATCGCGGCTACCTGGCCGGGGACGGAGTGTTGGTACGGGTGGAGGATGTGCAAAAGCGGGGGGATCTGTTTGTCCACTTAGGCCGGGTGGAGCGGGGGATCCTGCGGGTGGGGGATCCCGTGCAGGCCCAGATTGACCTGGCCTGTCGGCGGCGCGCCCAGGCCCACCACACAGCCACCCACCTCTTGCAGGCAGCCCTTAAGAAAGTGGTCGATCCCTCCATCAGCCAAGCGGGATCCCTGGTGGCCTTTGACCGGCTGCGCTTTGACTTTACCCTGTCGCGTCCCCTTACCCCCGAAGAGCTGCAGCAGGTTGAGGATCTGGTCAACACCTGGATTGCTGAGGCCCATCCGGCTCAGGTAGCCATTCTGCCCCTGGCAGAGGCCAAAGCCAGAGGGGCGGTGGCCATGTTTGGGGAAAAATACGGTGCCGAGGTGCGCGTGGTTGACTTTCCGGGGGTGTCGATGGAGCTTTGTGGCGGCACCCACGTCAGCAACACTGCCGAGATCGGCCTGTTCAAGATCATCTCCGAGAGTGGGGTAGCCGCCGGGATCCGCCGCATCGAGGCTGTAGCCGGGCCGGCGGTGCTGGAATACCTAAACGAGCGGGATAGCGTCGTGCGGGAGCTGAGCGCCCAATTCAAGGCCAAGCCGCAGGAGATCCCAGAGCGGGTAGCGGCTTTACAGGCGGAGCTGAAGGCTGCCCAGAAGGCGCTTGAGGAGGCCCGCAGCCAGTTGGCTTTGCTCCAGGCAGAGCAGCTCTTGCCCCAGGCAGTATCGGTTGGGGATCTCAAGATCTTGGTGGCGGAATTAGGAGCCACTCCCCCTGAGGCCCTCAAAGTTGCCGCCGAGCACCTGCTCCACAAGGTAGGAGAAGGGGCAGTGGTGCTGGGATCGGTGCCAGAGGCGGGCAAGGTGAGCTTCGTAGCTGCTTTTAGCCCGGCGGTGCAGCAACTTGGCCTCAAGGCGGGCTCCTTTATCGGCGAGATTGCCAAACTCGCTGGCGGTGGTGGGGGTGGGCGGCCCAACTTGGCCCAGGCGGGTGGCAAGCAGCCCGAGAAACTGGCGCAAGCCCTACAGGCGGCCCAGGAGCGGCTGCGGGCAGAGCTGGAAAAGGGAGCGCAGAAACCTGCAAGCTCGAGCAGTTAGGAGAGGAGCAGCCCCTCTGCCCCATAATGGAAGCCGGGGATTTTCCGCACTCACCATGATGCCCAACAGCTTGTCTACTGCCATCGATCTCAGCCAAAAGCGCATCTTGCTCACGGGGGGAAGTGGCTTTTTGGGCAAACATGTGCTGCAGCAGTTGCAAGTGCTGGGGGTGAAGCCGGAGCAGGTGCGGATCCCGCGCTCCCGCACCCACGACCTGCGCCGCTGGGAAGTCTGCCAAGAGGTGGTGCAGGGGCAAGATATCGTCATCCATTTGGCGGCCCATGTGGGCGGCATCGGCCTCAACCAGGCCAAGCCGGCGGAGCTCTTCTACGACAACCTGATCATGGGATCGCAGCTCATCCACGCCGCCTATCTAGCTGGGGTGGAGAAGTTTGTCTGCGTGGGCACCATTTGCGCTTATCCCAAGTTCAC